>NZ_JBFAAI010000008.1:28234-299149 GCF_040639655.1 Actinoplanes sp. NPDC023801
GCAACAAGAACCGGATACAGCACTGCGCTCGGGCCCCCGTCACCCGGCCAGAAGCCAGCGCTGCAACAAGAACCGGATACAGCACTGCGCTCGGGCCCCCGTCACCCGGCCAGAAGCCAGCGCTGCAACAAGAACCGGATACAGCACTGCGCTCGGGCTGAAGCTTCCCGGCCAGAACTGAGCGCTGTAACAAGACCCGCGATACAGCGCTGGGTTCTGGCCGGGGTGGATCAGCGGAGGCGGGCCAGTTCGGCGGTCACCAGGGCCACGGTCGACGCGGCACGGCGCAGCACGTCGTCCGCGGAGAGCCGGATCACCGCCCAGCCCACCCGACGCAAAGCGTTGACCCGGGCGATGTCCCGGCGGAACTGCTCCTGCTCGCGGTGGTGGTCCCCCTCGTACTCAACCGCCAGCCGAACCGAGGGCCAGGCAAGATCCACTCGGCCGATCAGGCAGCCGTACGCGTCGCGTACCTCGAACTGAGGCTCTGCGGCCGGCAGGCCGGCATCAACGAGCAGCAGTCGCAGAATCGTTTCCATGGGCGACTCGGCCCGCCCATCAGCGAGGCGGATGACCTCATGGAGACGCGCGATGCCGGGCCACCAGTGACGCTGCCGCGCCAGTTCCGCCACCATGGCGAGATCCAGTACTCCCTGATGAAGCAAGGCGTCGAACGCCATCACCGCGGTCCGCCGGCCCAGGCGCCTCCCCAGGTCGAAGGCGGTTCGCTCCGGTGTGGTCATCGGAATCCCGCCGGCCGAGATGACGTCGGCCGGCTCGAGAACCGTGTGGTGGGCGCGGATGCGCTCGTTCGGGCGCGCACCGGCCCGCCGCGGCACCACGATCGACACCGGCGACCCGGCACTCAGCAGGCCGCAGCCGAACAGGTGAGCGGCGCTGAGGCCCCCGATCGCAGCGCCGGACGGCAGGATCAGAACGGCGGCAGCGCACCAGAGCCGGTGATCGAGTGGCAGCTCGTGGTGGATGTACACGTCGGGAAGCAAGCGACGCCAGGTGCGCCCGCGCAGTTTCGCCGGGGTCAGCAGACCGTCGGCGACAGCGACCGTGCCACGGAACGGCGCCGTGGTGAGAACGACCGGCACATACGGGCGGGGCGGCATCGGGCCAGCATGCCGGGAACCGCCATCAGCCCCGGCCGAGCCTGTGGATAACCGGTCGTGGCCGTTCGACGGCCACGACCGGCATCGGGATCAGTGGTAGAAGTGGCGGGTACCGGTCAGGTAGACGGTCAGGCCGGCCGCCGCCGCGGCCTCGATGACCTGCTCGTCGCGGATCGAGCCGCCCGGCTGCACGACCGCCTTGACGCCGGCGTCGATCAGCACCTGCAGGCCGTCCGGGAACGGGAAGAACGCGTCCGACGCGGCCACGCTGTCCCGGGCCCGCTCGGCACCGGCCCGGTTCACCGCGAGGTGCGCCGAGTCGACCCGGTTGACCTGGCCCATGCCGACACCGACGGTGGCGCCGTCCTTGGCGAGCAGGATGGCGTTGCTCTTCACGCTGCGGATCGCCCGCCATGCGAAGACCAGGTCGCGCATCAGGTCCGCGGAGGCGGGGGTGCCGGTCGCGAGGGTCCAGTTCGCCGGGTCGTCGCCGTCGGCGTCGATCCGGTCCGCCGCCTGCACCAGCACTCCGCCGGTGACCTGCCGGAACTCGACCGGCGCCGGCTTCCACTCGGGGGCCAGGAGCAGGCGCAGGTTCTTCTTGTCGCGGAGCAGTTCGAGCGCCGCGTCGTCGAACGCCGGGGCGACGATCACCTCGGTGAAGATCTCCGAGATCTGCCGGGCGAGCTCGAGGGTGACCGGCCGGTTCACCGCGATCACACCGCCGAAGGCCGACACCGGGTCGCACTCGTGGGCCTTGCGATGCGCCTCGGCCACGTCCGTACCGATGGCGATGCCGCAGGGGTTGGCGTGCTTGATAATCGCCACGCACGGGTCGGTGAAGTCGTTGGCGCTGCGCCAGGCCGCGTCGGCATCGACGTAGTTGTTGTAGGACATCTCTTTGCCGTGCAGCTGCTCCGCCTGGGCCAGGCCGGGCGCGGCCGTCGGGTCGGTGTAGAGCGCCGCCTTCTGGTGCGGGTTCTCGCCGTAGCGCAGCACCGCCGACCGGCGCAGGGCGAGGCCGGCGAACTCCGGCCACCACTGTTCGCCGCCCGCCAGTTCCTGGGAGGTCCATTCCGCGACGGCCACGTCGTACTCGGCGATGTCCGCGAAGGCGCGGGCGGCGAGCAGCTTGCGCTGTGCCAGGGTGAATCCGCCTTCGGCGAGGGCGGAGACGATCAGCGGGTACGCCGAGACGGACGTGACAACAGCAACGGACGCGTGGTTCTTGGCCGCGGACCGGACCATGGCCGGCCCACCGATGTCGATCTTCGCGATGCAGTCCTCGGCACCCGCGCCGGACGCGACCGTCTCGGTGAACGGGTAGAGGTTGCTGACCAGCAGGTCGAACGGCTCGATGCCCAGCTCGGCGAGCTCCTGGACGTGGCTGTCCAGCCGCAGGTCGGCGAGCAGACCGGCGTGCACCTTCGGGTGCAGCGTCTTGACCCGGTCGCTGAGGATCTCGGGGAAGCCGGTCAGCTCCTCGACCCGGGTCACCGGCACGCCGGCCTTCTCCACGGTCGACGCGGTCGAACCGGTGGAGACGATCTGCACGCCGGCCGCGTGCAGCGCCTGCGCCAGCTCGACGATGCCGTCCTTGTACCAGACGCTCAGCAGCGCCCGCTTGATCGGGCGGCGCCCCTCGGCAGCGGAACTCACGGAATCCGTACCTTTCTGTCCTCGATGGTCCAGCCGTCCCGGACCAGGCGGCCGACGTAGTCGACCAGCTGGGCCCGCTCGGCCACCTTGATGCGCTCGGTGAGGGTCTCCTCCGTGTCGTCGTCGAGCACGGGGACCACGGTCTGCGCGATGATCGGCCCGGTGTCGACACCGGCGTCCACGAAGAAGAGCGTCGCCCCGGCGACCTTCACGCCGTAGGCGAGCGCATCCCGCGGCCCGTGGATGCCGGGGAAGGCGGGGAGCAGCGCGTTGTGCGTGTTGATGTACCGGTCGCCGAACGCGTCCAGGAACTGCTTGCCGACGAGTTTCAGGAAGCCGGCCGAGATCACCAGGTCGGGCCGGTGCTCGGCGACGTGCGCGGTGAGGGCGGCGTCCCAGTCGTCGCGGGTCGGGTATGCCTTCACCGAGTCGACGAACGTGGGGACTCCGGCGGCTGTCGCGTGGTCCAGGCCGACGATTCCGTCCCGGTCGGCGCCGACGGCGACCACGACGGCGCCGTACGCCGGATCGGCGGTCGCTTCGAGAAGTGCCTGCAGGTTGCTGCCCGATCCGGAGATGAGGACGACCAAGCGGGCGGGCACGGGGTCAGTCACCTGTGCACCCTATCTGGGCGTTTACCCGCCCTGGCACGGTGGGGCTCAGCGGCGGCGGAAGGCGCGGGTCGCCGCCGCCCCGAGAATGACGGAGATCGCGACCACGATCGTCGCGACGATGCCGGTCTGCACCGGGTCGGGGCCGATGTCGGACAGCCGGCCGGAGCCCAGCGCGCCACCGGAGGCCCAGGCGAGCGCGGCCGTCAGCAGTCCGGCGACCGGGCCGGCGGACAGGCTCGACGTCACCACCAGCAGCCAGGGCGGCTCCGGGGCGGGGGCCGTGTTCTTGGCCTTGCGACGGGTGGCCCGCCAGGCGCTGTCCCGGCCGAAACGCAGTCGCTGGGTGAGTGTCCACCCGGCCACCGCGCCGGCGATCACCGGCAGCGCGAGCAGTGTCGTACCGGCGGCGCCCATCGGGCCTTCGGGCAGGCCGGCGATCAGCGGCAGCATGGGCGGCGCACCCAGGGTGACCTCGGTCAGCCGGACGACGGTGTCGGTGCCGAGTGCGAATCCCGGCCCGAGCAGGTAGGCGGCCACCCAGATGGCGGCGTTCACCGCGTACCCGATGCTGATCAGGGTGATGCCGGCCTGGCCGGCGACGCCGGTCTGGTAGTTGACGATGATCTCGGCGGCCTGCGCACCGCCGAGCGCGACCGCGAGGCCACCGATCACGGCGCCGGAGCCGACGATCAGGAAGGCGGCGACCAGCCCGGTCCGGATGCCGTGCCGCAGGAACGGCGGGGTCCGGCGGGCCAGGGTGGCGACGGCGCCGGTGCCGCGCAGCGCGCCGACCAGGGATCCGAGGAGCCCTAGAACCAGGAAGTGCGACGCGGCGCGGCCGGTGGAGATCTCGGTGCCGCGGCCGTCGGTCAGCTGTGCGGCGAGAACCCCCACCAGCGTGTACGCCGAACCGACCGCCACCGCGACGAGGAGCGCCCGCGGGACCGACCCGGAGTGCCGGGCCCCGATGGCACGGGTGACGTGCAGCCCGGCCCGGTTCAGCCGCCAGACGATCAGCACCGTGAGCAGGAGCGGGGTCAGCCCGAGCGGACCGATGGAGGTGCCGATCGGCACGCCGTGGCCGAGGAGCCAGCCGGCCAGCCCGGCGTGCGCGGCACCCAGCAGGCCGCCGGAGCCTTCGAGGGTGCGGGCCAGGCCGATCACCGCGGCCACCGGCAGGTAGGTCAGCAGGGTCGCCCACACGGTCGCGAACAGGGCCGCCACCAGCAGTGGGGCACGCCGGACGGGCGGCGGACGGCGTTGGGTGGGCACCCGGACGGTCTCGCGCCGGCCGAGCATCGCGTCGTCGACGACCACGGTGTCCCGCCGGTCGTCGCCGGAGCCGGTCTCCTGGGCCGTCGCCTCGGGCCCGATCGCCTCGGTGTGCTGTTCCTCCGAGACGCCGGCCGGTCGTTGCCGCTCGACGGCGGCGGTGTCGCGCACCACGGACTGCAGCGACTCGGCGACCGCGAACGGGTCCTCCGAGCCGCCGGTACGGTCGGTTGTGCGGGACATCGCGCCTACTTTTCCATGCCGTGGCCGCTGCGGCGAGGCAGACGAGACGGCGCGCCGCCGATCGGGTCGCTCCCCGATCGGCGGCGCGCCGTGATCACAGCCGTGCTCAGCTCAAGATGTCGCGCATGAGCTGGGCGGTCTCGGACGGCGTCTTGCCGACCTTGACGCCGGCCGCCTCGAGCGCGACCTTCTTGGCGTCGGCGGTGCCGGCCGATCCGGAGATGATGGCGCCGGCGTGGCCCATCGTCTTGCCGGGCGGCGCGGTGAAGCCGGCGATGTAGCCGACGACCGGCTTGGTGACGTTGGCCTTGATGAATTCGGCGGCCCGCTCCTCGGCGTCGCCACCGATCTCACCGATCATCACGATCGCGTCGGTCTCCGGGTCGTCCTGGAACGCCCGCAGCGCGTCGATGTGGGTGGTGCCGATGATCGGGTCACCGCCGATGCCGACCGCGGTGGAGAAGCCGAACTCACGCAGCTCGTACATGAGCTGGTAGGTCAGCGTGCCGCTCTTGCTGACCAGGCCGATGCGCCCGTGCGGGGTGATGTCGGCCGGGATGATGCCGGCGTTGGAGGCGCCGGGCGACGCGATGCCGGGGCAGTTCGGCCCGATGATCCGGGTCTTCTCGCCCTTGGACACGTTGTACGCCCAGAACGCCGCCGAGTCCTGCACCGGCACGCCCTCGGTGATCACCACGGCGAGCGGGATCTCGGCGTCGATCGCCTCGACGACCGCGGCCTTGGTGAACGCCGGCGGCACGAAGATGACCGACACGTCGGCGCCGGTCTCGGCGATCGCCTCGGCGACGGTGGCGAAGACGGGCAGCTCGGTGCCGTCGAAGTCCACCTTGGTGCCGGCCTTGCGCGGGTTGACGCCGCCTACCACCTGGGTGCCCGCGGCGAGCATCCGCTTGGTGTGCTTGGAGCCCTCACCACCGGTGATGCCCTGGACGATGACCTTGGAGTCCTTGGTGAGCCAGATCGCCATTAGTTCACTTCCCCGCAGCCGCGAGCTCGGCGGCACGCTGGGCCGCTCCGTCCATCGTGTCCACCCGCTCGACCAGCGGGTTGTTCGCTCCGTCGAGGATGGCACGGCCGGCCTCGGCGTTGTTGCCGTCGAGGCGGACCACGAGCGGCTTGTTGACGCTCTCGCCGCGCTCGGTCAGCAGGGCGAGGGCCTGGATGATGCCGTTGGCCACCGCGTCGCAGGCGGTGATGCCGCCGAAGACGTTCACGAAGACGGACTTGACGGCCGGGTCGCCGAGGACGATCTCCAGGCCGTTCGCCATCACCTGGGCGCTCGCGCCGCCGCCGATGTCGAGGAAGTTGGCCGGTTTGACGCCGCCGTGGCTCTCGCCCGCGTACGCCACCACGTCCAGGGTCGACATGACCAGACCGGCGCCGTTACCGATGATGCCGACCTCACCGTCGAGCTTGACGTAGTTGAGGTTCTTCTCCTTGGCGGCCTGCTCCAGCGGGTCGACCGCGGACTTGTCCTCGAGGCCCTCGTGGTCGGGGTGCCGGAAGCCGGCGTTCTCGTCCAGCGTGACCTTGGCGTCGAGCGCCAGCACGCGGCCGTCGCCCACCTTGGCCAGCGGGTTGACCTCGACCAGCGTGGCGTCCTCGGCGACGAACGCCGCCCACAGCTTGACCGCGATGTCGACGACCTGGTCGGCGACCTCGGCCGGGAACTTGGCGGCGGTCACGATCTCGCGCGCCTTGGCCTCGTCGACGCCCTTGCTCGCGTCGATCGCGATCTTGGCGACCCGGTCGGGGTCCTCCTCGGCGACCGTCTCGATCTCCATACCGCCGGCGACACTGGCGATGCAGAGGAACGTACGGTTGGCCCGGTCCAGAAGGTAGGAGAAGTAGTACTCCTCCACGATGTCGGCGGTCTCGGCCAGCATCACCTTGTGGACCGTGTGGCCCTTGATGTCCATGCCCAGGATGTCGCTCGCGCGGGCCTCGGCCTCGTCCGCGCCGTCGGCCAGCTTGACGCCACCGGCCTTACCACGGCCACCGACCTTGACCTGCGCCTTGACGACGACCTTGCCGCCCAGCCGCTCGGCGATCGCCCGGGCTTCCTGCGGGGTCTCGGCGACGCCGCCGCCCAGCACGGGCAACCCGTGCCGTTCGAACAGATCGCGCCCCTGATACTCGAACAGGTCCACGTGTCTCCTTTCGCTCGCGACGCCAAGCGCCGGCAAGCCGCACCATTGCGTCCCGACCTGTGTGCGCGGGGCAGCGCGGCGCGCCGCCAGCGTGAGGATCGTCAGGCCTTTCACATGTGCGAAACGGCCTTCATCCGCAGACTAGCGACCTGAACGGCCTGGGTGAGCGCGCGGGTGCGCGGTGTGCAAGACCACACACTGGAGTGACAAAACCGCAGGTCCGGGACGCTTGAGCCAACCGCGCACAGTGTGGCCACAGAGAACTCACTTCAGCGGTGGCCGGCGATGTGGTGGCGCATGTCGCTCCCCGCCGCCGGTCCGGGAAAAAGTCACACGAGCGCGCGTAACCCGTCCGCGGGGGTGTCGTTGAGTGTGGTGTCGGAGCGCTACGGCGCTTCACAAGGAAGACGGCCGATGCCCTGTCGGTCGAGGGGTGGCGGCGGGGCATCGCGCATAGAGGGGCCGGACGTGTGAGGGGTGCGTCCGGCCTCTCCCCTTGAGCCGTGCGGAAGTCGAACCCCCCAGCTGTCCCAGCGGCGCTGAGCCAGCGGTGAGAGACAGCCGGCAGGATCGGCAATCAGGCGACCGGCGCCGCCACATTGGCGCGTACCCATTCGACGATGGTTTCGAGTGACGTACCCGGCGTAAATAGCGCGGCTACCCCGAGTGATTGCAATTCCGTGATGTCGTCCTCCGGAATGATGCCGCCGCCGAATACGACGATGTCCAAGGCGTCACGCTCCGCCAACAGTTCCATCACCCTCCGGAAGAGTGTCATGTGCGCGCCGGAGAGGACGGACAGTCCGATGCCGTCGGCGTCCTCCTGAATGGCCGTCTCGACGATCTGCTCGGGCGTCTGGTGCAGGCCCGTGTAGATCACCTCCATGCCGGCGTCGCGCAGTGCCCGCGCGATCACCTTGGCTCCACGGTCGTGCCCGTCCAGTCCGGGCTTGGCGACGACGACCCTGATCCGTGCTTGCATGCTGACCCCTTCGGGCTCTCCGACCCCGGCGTCCGGTCGCCATCTTCGGCGGCCCTCCGCGGTCACCTTAACGAACGGTAACCTGCCGGGCCGGGCCGTGGTAGCCGGTGGCCCAGGTCCGCCGGAACGGTGAATAGTATTCCAGGTCACATTACTTAGCGCTTCACGACCAATTACAGAGTGTCGCAGCTGCACGGTTTGCGAAAGCCCACCAATTCGGACAATACCTGATCAATGCTGACCAGGAACTGTCATGAAATTGGCGCTGCGACTTGTGACCCGGCGGCCGTTTCGTTACCGTGGCGACGGCTGTCACGCAGGTTCCCCCCGATAGCGACAGCCCGGTCACCCAGTGTTCAACCCATTTTCCCGGGGTTCGAGCATGGAAAACCGCCGCAATGCCATCAACGGAGGGTCCTTCGTGCGCCAGCGCTTGTCGTCTGAGCCCGATCGCTATCGCGGCCGGCGCCGCGTTCCGACCCCCCCGCGCAGCCGCTACGCCGTTGTCGTCACCTCCGCCTTCGTCGGAGCCGGTGTGGTCGCCCTCGGCGCCGCGTCGAACCTCCCGGACAACAAGGCCGTCGACCCCGACGTTCTGCAGAGCCTCTCGAAGTCCTCGTCGATCACCACCGACGCGCTCGAGAACCGCACCGGCGACAAGGCCGCCTCCCGCGGTGAGAACCGCAAGGCCAACACCCAGCTCAGCGCCGAAGAGGCGGCGAAGGACCTCTACCTTCTCCCCCTCGACGAGTACGAATTCACCTCCCCGTTCGGAGTCCGGTTCGGCAAGCTGCACGCCGGTATCGACCTGGCCGCGCCGGACGGTACCCCGTACAAGGCGGTGCACGGGGGTACGGTGACCGCCGCCGGTTACGCCGGTGGCTACGGCTACTCGATCACCATCCGGCAGAACGACGGCACCGAGATCATCTACGCCCACTCCCGGCGACTGCTGGTGCAGAAGGGCGACAAGGTGAAGGCCGGTCAGGTGATCGGCGAGGTGGGCAACACCGGATACTCGTACGGCACCCACCTGCACCTCGAGGTGCACGTCAAGGGCACGCCGATCGACCCGATCACCTTCCTCGACGAGCGTGGCGTCAGCATCAAGCTCCAGCTGGAGTCGGTGTACGCGGGCATCCCCGCCGACGACGCTTCCTGACCCGTCCCGCCCGCCACGGTTGCAGGTGGGTTGAACACCGCTCCACCGTCTCAGTGGACGCGCTCCCGCACCGACAGGTACGTGACAGCACGACGTCACGGCAGTCGGGAGGGGCATCCGCGTGGGGCAGCATTCGTCATCCGGCCGAGGTGGACGCCACCGGCAGGAGCACCTCCACCGGCACCGCGCCCCGGCCTTTCCCGCGCTCTTCGCCACCCGTAGCCGTACCGTGCTCTCGGTCAGCGCGCTGAGTGCCACCCTGGCCGCCGGCGTCGGGGCCGCGAGCCTGGCCGCCTCCGCCGCCCCGATCGGCGGCACCCTCAGTGTCACCAGCAGCGAACCGCCCACCGCGGCGCACGCTCCCGCCGCCCTGCCGATCGTCCCACCGCCCGGCGACGAGGCTCCGGCCAAGACCCATCCGCGCTTCGGGAGCAGCCCGGAGAGCACCGGCCCAAGCCGCACCTATCCGGAGAGCACAGCGCCGTCCGCGGTCCCGGTACGCCGGAAGACCCGTCCCCTGCCCCGGCAGCACTGGGTGCACCCGCTCGCGTCCGCCGACGTCACCTCGTGCTTCGGGCCGCGCTGGGGCCGTCTGCACGCCGGCGTCGACCTGGCCGCACCGCACGGCACGCCGGTCGTCGCGGCCGGAGCCGGTGTGGTGGTCTCGGCCGGCGCGCACGGCGGTTACGGAAACGCGATCCTGATCGACCACGGCAACGGCTGGCTCACCCATTACGGTCACCTGTCGGTGATCAGTGTCGAGGCGGGCCAGGCGGTCAAGGCCGGCGAGCACATCGGCGACGAGGGCTCGACCGGGCACTCGACCGGCCCCCACCTGCACTTCGAGGTGCACCGGGGGCACTTCCCGAACCCGGTCGAGCCGACCTCGTGGATGCGTGAGCACGGGGTTCCGATCCCCGGTTGCGCGTCCTAGAGCAAATTTGCCCGGCGGGAAGGCACGCCGGTCAGATTTTCTCGATCGGGGCGTGCCGCAGGATCAGCCACATCACCTGGTCACCGAAGTCGATCTGGACCCGGGTGCCCGGGCCCTGACCCTCGACCGCCAGTACGCGGCCCAGGCCGTACCGCTGGTGGTTGACCCGGTCCCCGGGGTCCACCTTCGGTGTCGACTTGAGATCGCTGGCGGTGGCGAGTTTGCTGGCGTCGATGCCGAGCCGTTCGGCGATCCGCTGCGCCTTGGGCGTACCCCCGGCGAAGCCACCGCCGCGCTGACGGTCGCCGGAACCGTAACCCCCACCGCGGCCGCCGACCCCGCCGCCGGTCCCGGACCACGACGTGTACGACCCTCCGGTCCGTTCCCACCGCACCAGCTCGACCGGCAGCTCGTCGGTGAACCGTGAGGGCGGGTTGTATTGCGGCTGTCCCCACGCCGACCGGGTCACCGCCCGGGACAGGTAGAGCCGCTGCCGGGCCCGGGTGATGCCGACGTAGGCGAGGCGGCGTTCCTCCTCCAGCTCGGTGTTGTCGCCGAGTGCCCGCATGTGCGGGAACACGCCGTCCTCCAGACCGGTCAGGAACACCACCGGGAACTCCAGGCCCTTGGCGGTGTGCAGGGTCATCAGCGTGACCACGCCCTGGTGGTCGGGGTCGTCGTCGGGAAGCTGGTCGGCGTCGGCCACCAGCGCCACCTGCTCGAGGAAGCCGGCCAGCGTCGCGACCTGCTCCTCCCCCTCGTCGGCGAGCGATTCGACGCGCTCGGTGTACTCCCGGGCGACGCTCACGAGTTCCTGCAGGTTCTCCACCCGGCCCTGGTCCTGCGGGTCGAGGCTCTCCTCCAGCTCGCCGAGCAGGCCGGACCGCTGCAGCACCGCCTCCAGCACCTCTTCCGGCGGGGCGGACAGCGCCAGAACCCGCAGGTCGTCGAGGAGCTGCACGAACTCGTTGATGCTGTTGACCGCCCGGGTGGAGATACCCGGCGCGTCCTTGGCCCGGCGCAGCGCCTGGCCGAACGACACCCGGTCGCGCGACGACAGCGCCTCGACGCACGCCTCGGCCCGGTCGCCGATGCCCCGTTTCGGGGTGTTCAGCACTCGCCGGATGCTGACCGTGTCGTCGTCGTTCACGATGGCACGCAGGTAGCCCAGCGCGTCGCGGACCTCCTTGCGCTCGTAGAAGCGCACCCCGCCGACCACCTTGTAGGGCAGGCCGACCCGGATGAACACCTCCTCGAACACCCGGGACTGCGCGTTCGTGCGGTAGAAGACGGCCACGTCACCGGGGCGTACGTCATGGTTGTCGGTGAGCCGGTCGATCTCCCGTGCCACCCAGTCGGCCTCGGCGTGCTCGGTGTCGGCCACGTACCCGACGATCTGCTCGCCCTGCCCCTGGTCGCTCCAGAGCCGCTTGGGCTTGCGCGAGGTGTTCCGGTCGATCACCGAGTTCGCCGCGGTGAGGATGGTCTGGGTGGACCGGTAGTTCTGTTCCAGCAGGATGGTCCGGGCGTCCGGGTAGTCGCGCTCGAACTCCAGGATGTTGCGGATGGTGGCGCCACGGAACGCGTAGATCGACTGGTCCGCGTCACCGACCACGCACAGCTCGCTCGGCTCGACCTCACCGGAGGAGGAGACGCCGACCAGCTCACGGATCAGGGTGTACTGCGCGTGGTTGGTGTCCTGGTACTCGTCGACCATGACGTGCCGGAAACGGCGGCGGTACGCCTCGGCGATCAGTGGGTGCGACTGGAACAGGTGCACCACGGTCATGATGATGTCGTCGAAGTCCAGCGCGTGTGCCTCACGCAGGCGCCGCTGGTAGAGCTCGTACGCCTCGGCGACGGCCCGCTCGTTCGGCCCTTTCGCGCTCTGCTTGAACTCGTCCGGGCCGACCAGCTCGTTCTTCAGGTTCGACACCTGTGCGGCCAGACTCCGTGCGGTGTACCGCTTCGGGTCCAGGTCGAGCTCGCGCGCGACCAGAGTCATCAGGCGCCGCGAGTCGTCGGCGTCGTAGATCGAGAAGGTGCTCTTCAGCCCGGCGTGCTCGTGCTCGGCCCGCAGGATGCGCACGCAGGCCGAGTGGAACGTCGACACCCACATCATCCGGGCGCGCGGGCCGACCAGGTGAGCGACCCGCTCCTTCATCTCACCGGCGGCCTTGTTGGTGAAGGTGATCGCCATGATCTCGCCGGGATGCACGTTCCGCTCGGCCAGGAGATAGGCGATCCGGTGGGTCAGCACCCGGGTCTTGCCCGAGCCGGCGCCGGCCACGATGAGCAACGGCCCGCCGGAATGTGTCACGGCGTCGCGCTGGGGGCCGTTCAGTCCGGTCAGCAGTGCTTCCGGGTCGAGCCGCGGGGACGCCGGCCGGGGCGCGGGCCGGGGCGCCTCCGGAGTCCGCACCGCGGGCAGGGAGAACAGAGCTTCGGAAGGTTCTGAGGAAGGTCGCATCGCGGGAGCAAGTGTATGCCGACCCCCCGACACGAATTCCACCGTGACCGGCCCGGACATCAAGGGTGAACTATGGATCCACGCCTTAGGCTGACCGGGTTGGTGAAAAAGTCTCTCCGATCGGGGGATCGATCCCATGCCTCTTCCGAAGCGGCGTCACCTCGCCGCGCCGATAGCCTTGCTGGCCGCTGCGGCCGTGCTCACCGCCATCCCGGGCACGCGGACCGCGGCCGCCGCCCCGCCGCCCGAGTTCGCCCCGGTCTCCGCCTCGTACGGCCAGGCCGACGGCCCCACGGTCAAGGGCCAGTTCCTCAGCTACAACGACTTCCACGGCGCGATCGATCCACCGACCGGCAGCGGCGCGGTGGTCAACGCCGGAGGTACCAGCACCCCGGCCGGTGGTGTGGAGTACCTCGCGACATATCTGAAGAAGCTGCGCGCCGAGGCGTCGGCCGAGAGCCGGCAGACGATCACCGCCGGTGCGGGTGACCTGATCGGCGGCACCCCGCTCGTCAGTGCCGCCTTCCACGACGAGCCGACGATCGAGCTGATGAACCAGATCGGGCTGCAGGTCAGCTCGGTGGGCAACCACGAGTTCGACGAGGGTGTGAACGAGCTGATCCGCATCCAGCGGGGTGGCTGCCACCCGGTCGACGGATGCCAGGACGGCGACCCGTACCGCGGCGCGAAGTTCACCTACCTCGCGGCCAACACGATCAGCAAGAAGACGAAGCTGCCGATCCTGCCGCCGATCGACATCCGGTACGTGGGCGGCGTGCCGGTCGGGTTCATCGGCATGACGCTGGAGGGCACGCCGAGCATCGTCAACCCGGCCGGAATCAAGGACGTCACCTTCACCGACGAGGTGGTGACCGCCAACCGGTGGAGCAACGTGCTCAAACTCTTCGGCGTGAAGGCACAGGTCCTGCTCCTGCACGAGGGCGGCTCGCAGGCTTCGGCCACGCCGACGCCGGGGGTCTCCGACTGCACCGGTTTCACCGGCCCGCTGGTGCCGATCGTGGCCGGGCTCAACCCGGAGATCAGCGTCGTCATCTCCGGGCACACCCACCGCTTCTACTCATGCAAGCTGCCGAACAGCAAGGGTGCCGACACCGTCGTCACCAGCGCCGGCAGCAACGGGCAGCTGATCACCGACATCGACTACACGCTCGACAAGCGGACCGGGAAGTTCACCGGGATCACGGCCAAGAACGTGATCGTCGAGAATGGGGTGCCGGACGGGAACGGCGGCTGGAAGCGGGACGCTGCCGGAGCATTCCTGAAGAACCCGGACACCGTCGACGCCGACGCCAAGAGGGTGGCCGACAAGTACCGCACCGCGGTCGCCCCGATCGCGAACCGGCTCGTCGGCAGCATCACGGCGGACATCGTCCGTACCGTGACGCCGGCCGGGGAGAGCCCGCTCGGTGACGTGATCGCCGACGCGCAGCTGGCCTATACGCGGGGCGCCGGCGCGCAGATCGCCCTGATGAACCCCGGTGGTATCCGCGCCGACCTGGACGCCGACCAGTCCACCGGCGGCGAGGCGTACGGGCAGGTGACCTACGGCGAGGCGTTCACCGTTCAGCCGTTCAACAACCTGGTCGTCACCCAGAGCTTCACCGGCGCGGCGATCAAGGACGTGCTGGAGCAGCAGTTCGTCGGCGGGTTCGGGCAGACCACGCAGCGGATCCTGCAGGTGTCGGCCGGGCTGACGTACACGTGGAGCGCATCGGCCGCACCCGGATCGAAGATCAGCAACCTGTCGCTGAACGGGACACCGATCGACCCGGCCGCGAACTACCTGGTCACCACGAACGACTTCCTGGCCAACGGCGGTGACGGGTTCACCAACCTGAACCAGGGCCCGGACGGCCGGGTCACCGCACCGGGCTTCGATGTGGACGCGCTCGTGGCGTACCTGTCCACCGGCGCGATCGCACCCGGCCCCGCCAACCGCATTTCGACGACCTCCTGATCAGGGCGAACTTTCATCCCAACACTCGGGCGGTTTCCTTGCGGGACCGTCCGAGCCGGGGGCATACTCGGCTCGTGATCCAGCAGGCGCGATTCTTTACCTATGGCACCGGACGCCCGGCAGCCGTAGGTCGCTCCTGAACCCCAGACCTACATCAAGCCCCGGGCCTCCCAGCCCGGGGCTTGATGCTGTCCGGGCCGGATCGGCCGGGACGTCAGTACCCGAGGAGCACGACATGACCGCCGACGTGATGGACCAGGCGACAGGCGCGGGCGAAGACGCGGCCGCGGAGAAGATCCGCGGTATCCGCGAGCGCATCAACGAGATCGACAAGGCGATCATCGAGCTGTGGCAGGAACGCGCGGCCCTCTCCCAGGAGGTCGGCAAGACCCGGATGGCCAGCGGCGGAACGCGCCTGGTCCTGGCCCGGGAGCGGGAGATCATCGAGCACTTCCGCGAGGCGCTCGGCCCGGACGGCACCCAGGTGGCGCTGCTTCTGCTGCGTTCCGGCCGCGGCCCGCTGTAAGCCGCCCGACGGGACGGGCCGGCAGGATCCGGCCCGTCTCGCACGTACGTCAGTGGATTCTGTTGATCTCGGCGAAGTGGCAGGCGCTCGGATGCGGTGACCGTTCCCGGATCTGCAGCACCGGCTCCTGTTCGGCGCAGACGTGCTGCGCCTTCCAGCAGCGGGTCCGAAAACGGCAGCCGGACGGCGGATCCGCCGGTGACGGGACGTCGCCCTCCAGGACGATCTGCTTGCGGCGGCCACGCAGGCGCGGGTCCGGGACCGGCACGGCAGAGAGCAGGGCCTGCGTGTACGGGTGGGTCGGCTGATCGTAGATGGCCACGTCATGACCCTGCTCGACGATCTTGCCGAGGTACATCACGG
Source organism: Actinoplanes sp. NPDC023801 (assembly GCF_040639655.1). Lineage (NCBI taxonomy): Bacteria > Bacillati > Actinomycetota > Actinomycetes > Micromonosporales > Micromonosporaceae > Actinoplanes > Actinoplanes sp. NPDC023801. Next base: position 43,730 of record NZ_JBFAAI010000008.1, read on the forward strand.
CGACCCGGTCGGAGATGTGCCGTACCACGGAGAGATCGTGGGCGATGAAGATGTACGACAGCCCGAAATCGTCCTGAAGCCGCTCCAGCAGGTTGATCACCTGCGCCTGGATGGACACGTCGAGCGCCGACACCGGCTCGTCACAGACGATGATCTCCGGTTTGAGCGCCAGCGCGCGGGCGATGCCGATGCGCTGCCGCTGACCGCCGGAGAACTGGTGCGGGTAACGGTTGATGTGATCCGGGTTGAGACCGACCGTGTCCAGCAGATCCTGCACGGCCTGCTGCCGTTTGCCGCGCGGCACCACGTCGGAGTGGATCTCGAACGGCTCGCCGACAATGTCGCCGACCGTCATCCGCGGGTTGAGCGAGGTGTACGGGTCCTGCAGCACCATCTGGATGTTGCGGCGCGCCCGTCGCAACCCGCCGCCGCGCAGCCGGGTCATGTCCTCCCCGCGGACCATGACCGAGCCGGACGTCGGCTTCTCGAGCCCGACCAGCAGCTTGGCAAGCGTCGACTTGCCGCAGCCGGACTCGCCGACGACACCGAGCGTCTCGCCGCGGCGCAACTGCAGGTCGACCCCGTCGACCGCCCGGATCCCCCCGGTGAAGTGCTTCACCAGATTCCTGGCCTCTAGGACGACGTCAGTCACCGAGAACCTCCCGGAAGAAATGGCATCGGGCGGTACGGCGCGGGGCGATCGCGTAGGCGGGTGGTGCCGGGTCCTGCCGGCACGGCTCCTTGGCGTACCCGCATCGGGGGTTGAAGGCACAGCCCTGCGGGATGTCGGTCAGCGCCGGCGGCAGGCCGCGGATCGCGGTGAGCTGCTGGCCCTTCAGGTCGAGCCGGGGGATCGATTCAAGGAGGGCGCGGGTGTACGGGTGACCCGGCTTGTCGTAGATGTCGTAGACCGGTGCCTCCTCGACGACCCGGCCGGCGTACATCACGGAGATCCGGTCGGCCACGTCGGCGACCACACCCATGTCGTGCGTGATGAGGATGAGGCCCATGTTGCGCTGTCGCTGCAGCTCCGCCAGGAGGCCCATGATCTGCGCCTGCACCGTGACGTCGAGCGCGGTGGTGGGTTCGTCGGCGATCAGCACCTCGGGGTCGAGGGCCAGTGCCATGGCAATCATGACGCGTTGCCGCATACCGCCGGAGAACTGGTGCGGGTAGTCGCCGATCCGGGATCGCGCGGCCGGGATCCGGACCTGGTCGAGCAGTTCGACCGCCCGGTTCTTGGCATCGGCGCGGGACATGCCGCGGTGTGTCCGGAACAGTTCAGCCAGCTGAAAGCCGACGGTGTAGACCGGGTTCAGTGCGGACAGGGCGTCCTGGAAGATCATCGCGATCTTGTTGGCGCGGACCCGCCGGCGCTCGTCCTCCCGCAGTTTCAGCAGGTCGACGCCGCGGTAACGGACCTCACCGCGGGTGATGTGCCCGGGTGGGGAATCCAGGATGCCCATGATCGCCTGAGCGGTCACCGACTTGCCGCAGCCGGACTCCCCCAGGATGGCGAGGGTCTCGCCGGGGTTCAGCCAGAAACTCGCACCGTTCACGGCCTTGGCCACGCCGTCCCGGGTCCGGAACTCGACGTGCAGGTCGTTGATCTGGAGCAGGGGTGCACGTGGATCGATTCCGGGTAGGACGTCCACCTGCGCCTTGATGTCGGTCACGGGGTCACCTTCTCGTCACCGCAGCTTCGGGTCGAAGGCGTCGCGGATGGCGTCGCCAAGCATGATGAAGGCCAGCACCGTCGCGGCGAGGAACGCCGACGGCCAGACCAGCGGAGCCGCGGCCACCCGGACCTGACGCCGCGCCTCGGAGATCTGCAGGCCCCAGCTCATCGCGTCGCCCTTGAGGCCGACCCCCAAATAGGACAGTGTCGCCTCGGCCGCGATGTTGGCGCCCAGCAACAGGGTCAGCACCACGATGAACGGGGCGACAGCGTTCGGCAGGATGTGCCGGAACATCAGCCGGGCGGGACTCGCGCCGAGCATCCGGGCAGCCGACACGTAATCCTGGTTCTTCGCGGCCACCACCGAGGAACGCATCACCCGGGCCGCGGAGGTCCAAGTGAGCAGGCCGAGCGTGACGGTCACCGCGGTGACGCCGTCGTCGCCCGGACCGGACAGGCGGCCCGAGAAGATCACCGCGCCGAGCAGGAACGGGATCCCCAGCACGATGTCGATGCCGCGGGACAGCACCGCGTCGACCGCGCCGCCGTAGTAGCCGGCGGCGAGCCCGAAGAACAGCGCGATCAGGCCGGCGAGCAGGGTGGAGAGGATGCCGACCTGGATCGAGTCGCCGGTGCCGTGGACGGTACGGGCGAAGACGTCACAGCCCAGGGAGTCGTAACCGAAGATGGCCGCACCGGTGGGGCCCTTGTGCTTGTTCGACAGCGCGCAGGAGGCGGGATCGGCCGAGGTGAACAGCGACGGCAGGAGCGCCATCACCAGGATCACGACGACCAGCACGGACGACGCCCAGAAGATCTTGTTGCGACGCAGGTCGTCCCAGGCGTCGCCGGCGAGGCTGCGCGGCCGTCCCTCGACGGTGGCGAGCAGGGTCGGGTCACTCATAGCGGATCCTGGGGTCGAGGGCGGCGTAGAGCAGATCGACGACCAGGTTCATGACCAGGAAGACGATCACCAGAATGCTGACGAAGCCGACCACCAGGGGCCCGTCCTCGGTCCGGACACCCTGGGCCAGTTTGGAGCCGACGCCCGGGATGTTGAAGACCTCCTCGGTGACGAGCGCGCCGGACATGAGCACACCCAGGTCGACACCGATCAGAGTGATCACCGGGATCAGCGAGTTGCGCAGCACGTGCACCCAGACGACACGGCGCGGGGCCAGGCCCTTGGCGCGAGCGGTCCGTACGTAGTCGGCGCGCAGGTTCTCGACGACCGAGGTACGCGTGACCCGCAGCTGGGTCGCGACGACCGTGCAGGCGAGCACGATGGCCGGAAGGAGCAGGGCGTAGAAGGTCGCATCGCGGGACGCCGTCACCGGGAACCAGCCCAGTTCCATGCCGAAGATCCATTGGGCGACCGGCGCGAGGACGACGACCGGCATGGCCAGCAGCAGCAGCGTGAAGGTCAGCGTGCCGTTGTCGAACAGACCGCCACGGCGGATCCCGGACCAGACGCCCGCGGCGATCGCGACGAGCGCCGCGATGACGAGCGCCATGACGGCGAGGCGCACCGTCACCGGCCACGCGGTCGAGAAGATGGCGGAGATCTCCCGGCCGCTGAGCGACTCACCGAAGTCTCCGGTGAGCAGATTGCCCATGTAGTACCAGTACTGGCCCAGGAAACCCTCGTCGAGGTGGTAACGCTCGGTCAGCTGGGCACGAAGGGTGTCACTGATCGGTTTCTCGCCCGCCAGCGCCTGGATGGGGTCGTCCTGGTTGGCGAACATCAGCGCGAATACCACGAAGGTGGCCCCGAAGAACGTCAGGATCATCTGCAGTAGGCGCCGCACGATGTAGCGGAACATACGGGTTCGAACTTCTTCCGCGGAGGGAGCGCAGGCCTCGTGAGCCGGCGACGGCAAAGGTCGGTTCACACAGTAGTGGCGTCACGGTGGCATACCCTCCGTGACGCCACTACCGTTCGGTCGGTCAGATCAGGCGATCGTTTCGATCTCGAACAGGTCCACTCTGCTGAACAGGTCCATGTCGACGCTCGCGACCCGCTCGGAGTGGCCGAACACGTTCTGCCCGTAACGCAGCGGGATGACCGGCATCTCGTCGGCGAGGATGTTCTCCGCCTGCTGCCACTTCCGGATCGACGCCTCCGGCGTGGCCGCCGCCGAGCCCTGCTTCACCAGGTTGTCGAAGGTGGTGTTCGACCAGCCGTAGTAGTTCGAGCCGCCGTTGGTGCCGTACAGCGGGTTGAGGTAGTTCTCCATCAGCGGGTAGTCCATGATCCAGCCGAGGCGGATCAGGCCGATGTCCTGCTTGGCCTGCAGCTTGTCCTGCATGACCGCGAACTTCGGCTCCTGCTCACCGATGCACTTGACCTGCAGCGCCGCGCGGATCTGGTTGCAGGTCGCGTCGACCCAGGACTTGTGGCCACCGTCGACGTTGTAAGTGATCTTGATTTCCGCCGGTCCGCGAGCTTCCCGGTACAGGTCACGCGCCTTCGTCGGGTTGTAGTCGCAGGCCTCGCCGCAGCTGCCCTCGCGGTAACCGCTGACCACCGGCGAGACGAACGACTTGGCCGCCGTCCGCGAGCCCAGGAACACCTGCGACGCGATCTCCTCACGGTTGATCGCCATCGAGATCGCCTTACGGACGTCGGGGTCCTTGTACTGCCTGAGGAACGTCGGGAAGCCGATGAACTCGAAGACCGAGTTCTCGCTCTTCAGGAACCGCTCACCCAGGTCGGCCGGGGCATTGGCCAGCGCGTCGGTCGGGATCGTGGTCTGCACGTCGAGGTTGCCGCTGACCAGGTCGGCGTAGGCCGCCATCTGGTCGCCGTAGATCTTCCAGGTCACGCCGTCGACCTTCGGGACCACGCCCTTGAAGTCGCTGAACTTCTCCACGACGATCTTGTCGTCGTGCTCCCACTTGCCCTTCATCTTGAAGGGACCGTTTCCGATCAGCCGTTCCTCGAAGCCCTTGGCGATCACACCGTCGGACGAGAACGCCGCCTTGGGAAGCGGATGGAAGACCGAGTACGCGAGCACCGACTTGAAGCTGGCGAACGGGGCGGAGAGGGTCACCGTGAAGGTCAGGTCGTCGACCTTCTTCAAGCCGGACAACTTGTTGGTGGTCGGCTTGAGTGCCTTCTGCGGACCGTCCTTGTCCGGGTCCACCGGGTTCAGGTCGGCGTAGCCGGCGATGCGATCGAAGAAGTAGCCACCGCCCTGGGCGTTCGGACCGTAGGCGCCGTAGTTCCACGCGTCGATGTAGTTCTGCGCGGTGACCGGCTCGCCGTTGTGGAAGGTGAAGCCCGGCTTCAGCTTGATGGTCCAGACCTTGTTGCCCTTTTCGACCGAAATCCTCTCCGCGGCCACCTCGACCGGCTTCTTCTCCGCGTCGAAGCTCACCAGCGGGTAGAAGAGGGAGGAGAGGACCTGCGCGCTGCTGCTGTCGGTGGCGTTGGTGGGGAGAAGGTGTTGCGGCTCAGCGATGCTGATCACCACGGCGTTGGACAGTGTCGGATCTTCCGACTCACCACCAGCACAACCGGCGACCAACAAGGAGATGGCGGCCGTAGCGGCCGCCATCTTCCACGGGCGTTTCCCAAGCATGGGAGAGCCTCCTTCAGGGGCGCTCACGAGGGGTGTGTGAGTGAGTGCCACTGTGACACAGAGGCACGAAAACCCGGAGCGCCGTTATCAAGCCGATATTAGCCGTCTACGTCCCGAGAAAGCCTTGTGAGCAACCGTTTAGACGGATCCAACCGGCCTGAACAGGGATTACTCCATGCGGCTTCCGGGGCAGCACGGAGCGCAGCCTATCCGAAAAACTCTCAGGAAACCTGCCCGGAACGGCTCAGACAAGGCGCCGATCGGCTGCCCATCGTGACAGTTCGTAACGGTTACTCATCTGCAATTTACGCAGAACGTTCGAAACGTGCGTCTCGACGGTCTTGATGGAGATGAACAGTTCCTTCGCGATCTCCTTGTACGCGTACCCGCGGGCGAGCAGACGCAGCACCTCGCGCTCGCGGTTGGTGAGCTGATCCAATTCCGGATCGGCGACCGGCACGTCCGGCCGGGAGGCGAACGCGTCAAGCACGAAACCGGCCAGCCTCGGGCTGAACACCGCGTCGCCGTCGGCCACCCGGCGCACCGCAGCGGCCAGCTCGTCCGGCGAGATCGTCTTGGTCACGTACCCCCGCGCGCCGGCCCGGATCAGCCCGATCACGTCCTCCGCGGCGTCCGACACCGACAGGGCCAGGAAGCGGACCTGCGGGTGACTGCGGCGCACCGACTCCAGCACCGCGCGCCCGCCGCCGTCCGGCATGTGCACGTCGAGCAGGACCACATCGGGCTGCACCGCGGCGATCCGGCTGATCGCCTCGCCCACCGTGCTCGCCTCCCCCACCACGTCGACATGCGCACCCAGCTCGGCACGCACTCCCGCGCGGAACATCGCATGGTCGTCGACCAGGAAGACGTTGAGACGCCGGACCTCCGGCTCGATCACGGGCTCGGTCATCGCACAGACTCCTTACCGGCGGTCACACTTTCCCGCGACACGGGAAGCATGAGCCGCACCTCCGTACCGTCTCCGGGGGCGCTGCGGATCTCGGCCCGCCCGCCGTGACGCTGCATGCGCCCGATGATCGACCCCCGCACCCCGTGCCTGGTGTCCGCCACGCCGCCGGGATCGAAGCCGGCGCCACGGTCCCGGACGAAGACGCTCAGCTCATCCTCCTCCACCTCGGCGTACAGCGATACCGTCTGCACGCCCGCATGCCGGGCCGCGTTGACGAGAGCCTCCCGCGCCGCCGCGACCAGTGCGGCGACCCGGTCGTCGCACTGGGTGTCGCCGACCACCACGGTCTCCACGGTGATCGCGAAGGTGTCCTCGACCTCGGCCGCGGCCTGCTCGAGGGCCGCGGCGAACCGCTCGGTCGGCGAGCCGGTCGGGCGGTACAGCCAGTTGCGGAGGCTGCGCTCCTGACCGCGGGCCAGGCGCTGCACCTCCTTGATGTCGGTGGAGTTGCGCTGGATCAGGGCCAGCGTGTGCAGCACCTGGTCGTGGATCATGGCGGCCAGCTCGGCCCGTTCCTGCTCGCGGATCCGGCCCTCACGCTCGGCGCGCAGCTGGCCGAAGGTGCGCCAGACCAGCGGCGCGACCACCACGCCGACACCGAGGAGCCCGACGAAGGCGAAGATCACGCCGTTGAACACGGCGGAGAACGAATCGGTCGGCGAGTAGACGGCGACCACGCCGATGATGCCGACCGCGACCAGGATGCCGCCGCCCAGGAACCGGAACAGGAAGGCCCGCCGGTCGTTCTCCGAGACCATCGCCGCGAACCACGGGGTGGAGGCGAGGTTCTCCGAATGGAACTCGCGGCGGCTGGGGTCGGACTGGTGCCAGATCACGCCGGCGCCGACCGCGATCACCGCGATCATCCAGCCGGCCGTGGTGGCCACCTGGTCCTCGAAGATCTGAGCCTGCAGGAGGACCACGCCCATGCCGATCGCCGCGAACGGCAGCAGGGCGCCCAGGTCACGGCGGGTCGGCTCCTCACCGCCGCGCGCCTCCTGCGGCAGGACCGCCCAGTAGGCGGCGTAGAGCAGCAGGCCGAGGGCGTTGAAGCCGAGCAGGAGCACGAGCGTGATCCGGACGGCCAGCACCGGTAGGCCGAGGTGGCGCGCCAGCCCGGCGGCGACCCCGGCGACGATGCGGTGGTCGCGCGGACGGTAAAGCCGGCGCGGCTCGTTCACGGCAGCGGTACTCACCCTCCGATCGTCACATGCGACGCAAGCCCCGGCCACGGGGATCATCCCCGGTACCGGGGCCGGATATCTCAGGGTGGCCTCAGGGTCGCCTCCGGAAGCGGCTCGGGTCACGCCGCGAGCAGGATCGAAGCATGACCGACGAACCGTCCGGTGCCGGGCCTGTGAAGGGTGACCAGGCACCTTCCGACCAGCCCGGCGGATTCCCGCCCGGCGCGAACGTGCCGCCGTGGGTCTCCGCGGCCTCCGCTGCCTGGACCCGTCAGCAGCTGATCCGCCCCCTGCAGGGCAGATATGTGGCCGGCGTCTGCGGCGCCGTGGCCCGGGCCACCAACACCGACCCGGTGCTCTGGCGGGTGCTGCTCGCCGTGCTCGGGGTCCTGGGCGGCACCGGTGTGCTGCTCTACCTCATCGGCTGGCTGATCATCCCGTCCGAGGGCGACACCGCCTCCCCGATCGAGTCGCTGCTCGGCAAGGGCCGGTCCGGCATGGCACCGCTCTCGGTGGTCCTGCTCGGTGGTGCCGCGCTGCTGACCTTCGCCTTCATCGTGAACTCCGGCGCCCGGGCCAGCATGCTCGCCGCCGCCGTGATCCTCGGAGCGTTTCTGCTGATCAAGAGGGGTGGCGCAGCCTCGTTTCCGGGAACCCCGCCGACCGCCCCGCCCGGTTCGCCCTTCGCGCCGCCGGCCGGGCACCCGCCGGCCGGCGAGGAGCCGACGGTGCCGTTCGTGGCGGCGCCCGCGGCCGCACCGGCCGCTGAATCGGTGACCCCTCCCCCGGCATACACCCCGCCTCCGGCCTACACCCCGTCCCCGGCGTACACGCCGCCCCCGCCGCCGGTGCCGCCGGCCGGAGGGGTCCGGCCGCCGTTCGCGCCGCACGGGCCGTTCGCCGGGCACACCCCGCCTCCCCCGGCGCCACCGGCTCCGCCCCGTCCGCCGAAGCCGCCCAAGGAGCGGTCGGTCCTCGGCCGGCTGACCTTCTTCGCCGTCCTCATGGTGACCGGTCTGATCGGCGCCCTCGACATGAGCGGCGTGGACGTCGACATCTCCGCCTACTTCGCGGCGGCGCTGGTCACCACGGCGCTCGGGCTGATCGTGGGTGCCTGGTTCGGCCGGGCCCGTGGACTCATCGCGCTCGCCCTGGTGCTGAGCTTCGGACTGGGTGTCTCGTCCGGCCTGGAGCGTTTCGGCCGGGAGTGGACGCCGAGCGTCTATCGGCCCACCACCATCGCCGCGGTCGCCGATCAGTACGACTTCAACGTCGGCAACGTCACCCTGGACCTGCGCCAGGTCGACTTCGCCGGGCAGACCCAGCCCATCGCGGTCAACATGAAACTCGGCCAGATGAAGGTCCTGCTCCCGGAGAAGGTCGACACCACGGTCGAGGCGGCCGTCGAGGGTGGCCGTCTGGTGCTCTTCGGTGAGGAGTTCGCCGACGGCACCTATCAGGAGAGGACCGACCTGGGCACGGACGGCACCGGTGGCGGCAACCTGACCCTGAACATCCGGCTCGAGGCCGGGAACGTGGAGGTGATCCGATGAAGCCGCACCGCATGGACGGGGTCTCCCTCAGCTTCGGCCTGATCTTCCTGATGGTCGCGCTCTGGTGGGCGGCCTCCCAGGTGATCACCCTCCAACTGCCGGCGGTGGGCTGGATCGTGGCCGGTGGACTGATCTTCTTCGGCGTCGTCGGCCTGCTCGGGGCGATCCGCTCGGGCCGGCGTGAGGTGCCCGCTCCGGTTCCGGCCACCGCCTCGGTCGAGACGCCGGGCGACCTTCCCCCCGAGATGCACGCCTCGATCGTCCGGGAGCTGCTCGACGATCCGGCCGACAAGTTCTCCCGGGAACAGCAGTCCGCCGAGCGTCCGCACGAGATTTGAGCCACCGGATGCCCCGCCCGAGGGACGACCACCCGCGGGCGGGGCAATATGCTCGGCTGATGACCGCGTTTCCGACCGTTTCCGTGGCGCCCGTCCCCGGCGTGGGTGACCGGGCCGCCCGAGCCCTGACCGCCGAGTTCGCCCGGCAGAACGCGGCCACGTCCGCGCTGCTGGTCGGCGCCGACCATGCCTCGGCCGTGGTGGCCGCCGCCGTCGAGGCACTCCTCCCGGGTGACACGCTCACCCTTGTTCCCGGCGTCAACAGCAGCACCGACGTGCTCCGCGGCCACATCACCGGTCTCGGCAGCTGGGTGGCCGACCGGGTGAAGATCGTCGAGTCCCTCGACGAGGCCCAGCCGGCCGACGTGCTGATCGTCGGGGAGCCGCTGACCGGCACCGCCGAGGAGGCCCGCAGCCTGATCGACCAGCTCGGGAAGTACCTCGCCGACGGCGCCGTCCTCTCGGTGGCCGTGCCCGCCGGCCCCGGCCGCACCCAGGGCGCCGCCGCCGAACTGTTCCGTCAGGGCGCGCTCTTCGGTGTCGGCTCCGACCTGGTGATCCGCAACCAGCCGCCACTGCGCGTGCACAAGCTGCGGTTCAGCCCGGCCGAGGTGGCGACCGCTGCCAAGCTCGCCCCGGCCTTCAAGACCTCGAGCGTGCCGGTGACCCGCGCCATGCACATCGACTCGAACGGTGTCGCCGCCGCCGGGATCGCGCTCGGCCTCGCCGCGCTCGCCCGCCGTGCCCGGCCCCAATCCAAGCTGTGGCTGATCCCGGCGCTGGCCGCCGCGCCGGTCGCCGCGTTCTTCCGCGACCCTGAGCGCGACGTGCCGACCGACCCGTCGGCGGTGATCTCGGCCGCGGACGGCAAGGTCCTCTCGGTCGAGCGGATGCGCGACGAGCGCTTCGGCCCCGGCGAGTTCCTGCGGATCGCGGTCTTCCTGTCGGTCTTCGACGTGCACGTCAACCGGGTCCCGGTGGCCGGCCGGGTCGCCGACTACTTCGTCGAGGAGGGCGGTTACGCCAACGCGGCAACCGCGGCGGCCGAGCACAACGTCGCCGCCTACACCGTTCTCGACACCGACCACGGCACGGTCGCGGTCGCGCAGCGGACCGGTCTGATCGCCCGCCGCATCGTGCAGCGGGCGCCGGTCGGCACGCTGCTGGCCAAGGGCGAACGGTACGGCCTGATCCGTTTCGGCTCGCGCACCGACGTCTACCTGCCCGCCGACAGGGCCGAGGCGCTGGTCACGGTCGGCGAGCGCGTCGTCGGCGGCTCGACGGTCATCGCCCGCTTCACGAAGTGACGACCGCGGCAGGCGGCCACGGCCGCCTGCCGCAACGTGGTGACCTGCGCCCGCCGGCGCATCGCACATCACCACGCAAGACGAGCGCACAAGCAACGTGGTGACCTGTGCCCGCCGGCGCACCGCACATCACCGCGCGGCGGCTGTGGACACGCGAGAAGGCCGCTTCCCCGAGGGGAGGCGGCCTTCTCGGCGTCAGTCGTCAGACGCGCTTGGCGCGCATCCACAGGATCGGGCCGCTGACCAGGTAGGTAGCGACGATCAGCACGAACGTCATGCGGGCGTCGATGAGGACGCCCACGATCGGCAGCAGGAACAGCCACGGCGGCAGCTTCATGAGGCGGGCGAGCTTGGCGTACGGGAAGCTCGAGACCATCGCGAACGCCAGCAGCGTGACCCCGCCGAGCAGCACCATGCCGGGCAGCGGCAACCCGATCAGAACGGTCAGCGCGAGCACCGCGGCGGCCATCGTGGTGGGCACGCCGCAGAAGAAGCGGCCGTCCTTCGGCGAGACGTTGAACCGGGCCAGCCGGATCGCGGCGCAACCGGCCACCAGGACGGTCGCGATCGCGGCGGCGGCCGGCGGCACCTCGTCGGCCAGGGAGGCGTAGACCACCACCGGCGCGGCGAGACCGAACGAGCACATGTCGGCGAGCGAATCCATCTGCGCGCCGAACGGGCTGGCGACGCCGAGCTTGCGGGCGAGCGCGCCGTCCAGGCCGTCGAAGATCACGCAGGCCACCAGGCAGGCCGCGGCGATCCGGACCTGACCGTCCATGGCCAGGAAGATCGCCAGCAGGCCGAGGCCGAGGCTGGCCAGGGTGCAGGCGTTGACGAGCGCGAAGCTCGCCCGGCGGGACATGGTGCGCTCACCGGGAAGCAGGGGGATGGAAGCCGGCGCCGGGTCTGGCCCGGCGACGGAAACGTCCACAGGAGCCCCCGGCGCGGGAATCGTGAGAGTCCGCACCGAATCGGAACCGATGTGCAGCACCTCAGCCCGGGTCGCGGTCGCGGCCCGCCCGGTGTCGGTGGAGCGGCGGCCCACCCGAACCATCAGGGCCTGCCGGGCGATAGATCCGCCGCGGCGCAACCGGCCAGCCCAACGACGCCCAGCGGGACGGGGACTATCCGTCGTACGACGCCGGCGCCAAGGGGTACTCGGCACGTGCTTCCTCCATGGAGTTCGGTTGTTCCGCCGGGGACTTGTGAGCCCAGCGAAATTGCGGGTTACACCATCGCACAGCCGGACGGCCTTGGCGAGAGGCTAACGATCACTGGGGTACAACCACGAGAGCCGACCGTTTCATTCCCTACGTGGTTACTTTCCCTGCACCGACCGACGGAACCTTCTTCGACCTTCTGATTCCTTATTTTAGCCCGTACGGCCCAAAGCATCCCGGGCCAGTTCGGTGAGAGGCAGGTTGCGGGCCTGCTCAGGCGTGTACCAGGCGGCCTCCGCGGTGGATCCGCCGGCCGCCTCGGTGACCGCCGCATCGGTCGGTTCGGGAACCGTGACGTGGTAGACGACCCGGATGGTGTGCCAGTCGATCGGCACTCCTTCGGGGCCGAGCGCGGACGGGTCGTACCGATGGGAGACCCCGATCAGACCGGTGATCCGGCCACGCTGGGACGTCTCCTCGTACAGTTCGCGGGCCAGCGCCTGCTCCGGTGTCTCGCCGAAGTCGGTGCCGCCGCCGGCCAGGTGCCACCGCCCGCCGCCGGGGTATCCGTCGGCGATCCGGGTCAGCAGGATCCGGCCGTCCGGATCGGTGGCGTGTGCGTACGCTCCGAACCGCTGCACCCGTCCGGGTCGCTCCGGTTCACCGGCCGGCACCGCACCGAGGTCGGCGGCCGGGAAGCTGATGCCGAGGGCGCCGGCCGTGAACGGCAGCAGCGGGCGGGCCGCCACGTCCGCCGGTGTCACCCATTCGGCGAGATCACTCGTGCCGGCGGTCTCGTGGCGCAGCGTGCCCCCGGCCGCCTCGACGTCGTACAGGATCCGGTCGGTGTGCTCGATCGAATCGTCGGGGAGGCGGGCCAGATCGGCGAGCACGGTCCGCACGCCGGTGATCCGCACGATGAGGCCGGTCTCCTCGGCGAACTCCCGGACCACGGTGTCGTCCGGGTGCTCGCCGTGGTCGATGCCGCCGCCCGGCAGGGACCAGATGCCGGGGAACGCGCCGGCGTCGGATCCTCGGGTGAGAAGGACGCTGCCGTCGGCCGAGCGGCACACCCCGTACGCCGCCGCCCGTCTTCTGATCTTCACCGGCTCCAGGTTAGCGTGGTTCTATATCAGCCGCGCCGCTCGCAAGGCGTCGGCCGTCACCTCGGTGATGTGGTCGGAGGCCAGCTCGGCGACCTCTTTGAGCGGCATCCATCGGGCCTCGGCCGTGGAACCGCCGACGTCGTGGATGGTCACCTCGGTGGGCCGTTCGACGACGACCCGGTAGAACGCCCGGACGCCGTGCCAGTCGATCGGGTACCCCTCGGGCCCGAGTGAGGCGGCGTCCCGGTGGCTGGCCACGCCGAGCAGCTCGACGATGCGGCCCTCCTGTCCGGTCTCCTCGACGAGTTCACGCAGCAGCGCGGTGCCCGGCTGTTCGCCGTAGTCGGTGCCGCCGCCGGGCAGGTGCCAGCAGCCGCCGCCCGGGTAGCCCTCGGAGATCCGGGTGAGCAGGAGGTTCTGGTACGGGTCGGTGGCGATCGCGTACGCCGCGAACCGCTGTGCCCGGTGCAGCCCGTCCGGCCCCTGGTAGGCGTAGAAGGAGGGGAAGACCGGCGCCTCCTCGGGCCGCAGGTCCCCGGACGCGGCGGAGAGCCCGAGCGCGGCCGCGGTGAACGGCCGGAGTTTCAGTTTCTCGGCCTCTTCGAGGGTGTGCCAGCGGGCCAGGTCGGTGGGGTGGCCGACCCGGTCGATGAGGTTCCCGCCGCGCACCGAGACCGAGTAGACGAGCCGGTCGGTGTGGATGGTGACGCCACGGTGCGGCATGGAGCGCATGTCGGCGAGGACGTCGTGCAGTCCGGTCACGGCGACGGAGAGCCCGGTCTCCGCCGCGGTCTCGCGGACGACGGTGTGGTTGGGGTCTTCGCCGTGGTCGACGGCGCCGCCGGGCAACGACCAGACTCCGGGGGTACCGGATTTGGACGATGCCCGGACCAGGAGGACGCGGCCTTCGCCGTCGCGGGCGACGGCGTAGGCGGCGATCCGGCGGAGCGGTTCCAGTGCGGGGGTCACGGGCGGCAATTCTGCCCGGAATATGTTACCTCTCAAGAACTTTTGTCAAATTCCTGACAGTGGGATAGCGGTGAGTAATCGCAGCTCAGGGCGGGTTACGCCGCCCTGAGCGATTGATCCACTACTGACCGTTACTCCCACTCGATGGTGCCCGGGGGCTTGCTCGTGATGTCCAGCACGACCCGGTTGATCTCGCGCACCTCGTTGGTGATCCGGTTCGAGATCTTGGCGATCAGGTCGTACGGCAGGCGCGACCAGTCGGCCGTCATGGCGTCCTCCGAGGACACCGGACGCAGCACCACCGGGTGCCCGTAGGTGCGCCCGTCGCCCTGCACGCCGACGCTGCGCACATCGGCGAGCAGCACCACCGGGAACTGCCAGACCTCGCGGTCCAGTCCGGAGGCGGCCAGTTCCTCGCGGGCGATCAGGTCGGCCGCGCGCAGGACGTCGAGGCGCTCCCGGTCGACCGCGCCGATGATGCGGATCGCCAGGCCGGGGCCGGGGAACGGGTGCCGCTGCACCATCTCCTCCGGGAGGCCCAGCGCGGCACCGAGGGCACGCACCTCGTCCTTGAACAGGGTGCGCAGCGGCTCGATCAGCGCGAACTGCAGGTCGTCGGGCAGGCCACCGACGTTGTGGTGCGACTTGATGTTCGCCGTACCGGTGCCGCCGCCGGACTCGACGACGTCCGGATAGAGGGTGCCCTGCACCAGGAACTCGATGTGACGCTCGGCGTCGAGCTCGCGAGCCGCCTGCTCGAACGTGCGGATGAACTCCCGCCCGATGATCTTGCGCTTCTGCTCCGGGTCGGTGACCCCGGCCAGGTGCCCCAGGAACTGCTCCGAAGCGTCGACGACCTTCAGGCGGATACCGGTCGCGGCGACATAGTCCTTCTCGACCTGCTCGGCCTCGCCCGCACGAAGCAGGCCGTGGTCGACGAAGATGCAGGTGAGCTGGTCACCGACCGCCTTGTGGACGAGAGCCGCGGCCACCGCGGAATCGACGCCGCCGGAGAGACCGCAGATGACCTGCTTGTCGCCCACGACCGAGCGGATCAAGGCGACCTGGTCGTCGATGATGTTCCCGGGAGTCCAGGTCGGGGAAATGCCGGCGATGTCGTACAGGAAGCGCTTGAGCATCTCCTGGCCCTGCTCGGTGTGCGCCACCTCGGGGTGGAACTGCACACCGGCCCGCTTCGTGGTCAGGTCCTCGAAGGCGGCAACCGGGGCGCCGGGCGTGGAGGCGGTGACCGTGAAGCCCTCCGGGGCGACCGCGACGCTGTCGCCGTGGCTCATCCAGACGGGCAGGTCGGCGGGCAGTTCGCGGAGCAGGGTGCCGCCGCGGCTCTCCAGAAGGGTGCGGCCGTACTCCCGGGAGCCGGTGTGCGCCACCGTGCCGCCGAGTGCCTGGGCCATCGCCTGGAAGCCGTAACAGATGCCGAAGACCGGAACGTCGTTGTCGAACAGACCGGGGTCGAGCGACGGAGCTCCGGGCTCGTAGACGCTCGAGGGTCCGCCGGAGAGGATGATCGCGGCGGGGTTCTTCGCCAGCATCTCGGCCACCGGCATCGAGTGCGGGACGATCTCGGAGTAGACACGGGCCTCGCGGACCCGGCGGGCGATCAACTGAGCGTACTGGGCGCCGAAGTCGACGACGAGGACGGGACGCGGGGTGCTCACCCGCCGAGGATACCGGCGGGTGAGCACCCCGAACTTGTCAGGCCCGGTAGTACGTGCGGATCGTCGTGTACCTCACGTTGCCCGCCTTGTCGTAAGCGCGGACCCGTACCTTCATCGTCCGGCTCTGGCTGGAGACCTTGAAGGAGAGCACGTAGCCCGTCTTCGTGTCGGTCGCCACCACCTTGCCGTTGACCAGCAGCTGAACCTTGCTGATGCCCGACTTGTCACTGGCCTTGGCGTACACCTTCACGGTGCCCTTGACCTTGGCCTTGTTGGCCGGGGCCTTGGTCACCGACACCGCCGGGGCGAGGTTGTCGGCCGTGTACCAGCGAGCCGGCAGCCAGACGTTGTTGCCGGCCCGGTCGTAGACCCGCAGCTGGACTTTGATCGGCCCGTTGCGGCCCTGCGTACGGAGGGTCGGCGCGAACGGGGCGACGTAGTCCCACCCGTGCCATTTGCCGTCGACGTAGATGTCGACGTTGCGGATGCCGGACAGGTTGTCCTTCAGCCCGGACGGGGTGACCGCCAGGTTGCCGCGCACCTTCGCGTTCGCCGCCGGACTGAACCCGGTGGCCGACGGCACACCGGTGTCGTTGCCCTTGGTCAGAGCCCCGGCCGCGTCCACTGAGCCGAACATGGTCCAGGTGTTGTCCTTACGCGCCGACGCGGTGATCCCGTACCGGATGCCCCAGCCCTGGTAGGTGGGCCGGTGCGAGGCGACGAGCGCCGCCACGCCGGAGACGAGCGGAGCCGCGAACGAGGTGCCCTGCACGTTGTACGGGTCCTGGTACTCGGGTGACCAGCACTGCGAGTTCGAGGACGGCGCATCGGAGCAGTACTGACCGGTCCGGGTCATCGCCGCCGTGATGCCCGGCGCGGACACGTCCACCCAGTTGCCGTAGCTGGAGAACGAGGCCCGCGCGGTGGTGCTCCGGCGGGTGTCGGAGGCGCCGACCGCGAGCACGTCCGGGTACGCCGCGGGGTACTGCATCGTCGTGGTGCCCTCGTTGCCGGCCGCCGCGACGACCAGGGCGCCCTTGGCGTTGGCCCAGGCCACCGCGTCCTTCATCACCGCCGATGCCGAGGGGCCGCCGAGCGACAGGTTGATCACCTTGGCGCCCTGACCGGCCGCCCACATGATGCCCTCGGCGATGTCGGAGTGCCAGCCGCTGCCGTTGCTGTCGAGAACCTTGACCGGCAGGATGTCGCACTGCGCGCAGACACCGGCCATACCGGAACCGTTGTTCGGCGTCGCGGCGATCAGCGAGGCCACCATGGTGCCGTGGCCCTCGTCGTCGGAGGGGTCGCTGTCACCGCGCTCGACGAAGTCGTAACCCTGCAGGACCTTGCCGGTCAGGTCACCGACCGCGTTCACGCCGGTGTCGACGACCGCGACCTTGACCTTGGCGCCGGTCGTGGTGTCCCAGGCGGTGGGCACCCGCATCTGGGCCAGCTCCGGCTGGCCGCCCTGGACGAACAGCGGGTCGTCCGGAGTGACCTCCATCTTCTTGGCCCGCGGGTCGACCTGCACGTACGCGACGTTCGGGTCGAGTCGCAGCGCCGCCTGCACGGCCGCCGCGCGGCTGCCCGGCACCTCGACCGACTTGACGCCGATCTCGCTGAGCAGGCGGCGTGCGGTGCTGCCGCCGGCGCTGTCGGCCTGGGCCAGCCCGAGCCTGCTCAGAGTGGGAAGTGTGATGTCCGCCTCGACGCCGTCCCGCAGGCCGACCAGGAGACGGACGGGAAGTTCACGGCCGGCACCGGTGACCGAGGCGCCCGCGACCGGCGCCAGAACGCTGCCGGTGACCAGGGCCGTGGTGGCGGCGAGACCGACGACTATCCGCCGGCGATTGGATTTCATTCTTGGATTGCCTCCCCGTGGGGCGATCCGCCGCGGACCGGCGAATCGCCGAGCCAGAGTACCGGTGATCTTCAATCTGGCAATAGCCCGCGGCATTGAGCGTTACCGGCTTCTCATTTACTGTTCGCGCTATGCGGAACAGCAAGATCACCTGGTCGATCGTGGCCGGCACCGCCGTCGCCCTGGTCGCCGGAGTGGGCGTCGCCATCGCGGTGAACCGGGACTCCTCGGGGTCCGCCGCCGCGCCGGTCGCCTCCGCGAGCGCCGCGGCCGGGAACAGCACGCCGAGCGCCTCCCCCGCGCCGTCTCCCGGCGCGGACATCGAAGGGCCCCTCGACCTGGTGCTGATCGGTGTGGACACCCGGGTGAGCATCCCCGGCTACGAGCCGCACGCCGACACGATCATGCTGCTCCACGTGGAAGCGGACCTGAAGTCCGGTTACCTCTTCTCACTGCCGCGGGATCTGCGGGTCGACATTCCGGCGTACAAAAAGTCCGGATTCCGTGGTGGACGGCACAAGATCACCGAGGCGATGAGCCGCGGTTCCCGAATCCCCGGTTCCGACAAGAAAAGCGTCGAACAGGGTTACGAACTGCTCACCAAGGCCCTTAGTGCGTATACCGGCATCAAGACGTTCCACGGCGGGGCCGTCCTCAATTTCCAGGGCCTCGACAAGCTCGTCGACGAGCTCGGCGGCATCGACCTGGTGGTCGACCAGAAGGTGAAGTCACGGCACCGCACGCCGGACGGCAGGATGCGGCCGTTGTCCGGCGGTGACTACTACGGACCGCAGGCGGTCTACCAGCCCGGCCGGCGGCACCTGGTCGGCTGGCAGGCACTCGACTACGGCCGCCAGCGGTACGGGCTGCCCAACGGCGACTACGACCGGCAGCGGCACCACCGGCAGCTGGTCGAGGCGATCCTCGACAAGGCCCTCTCGCAGGGGCTCGACGATCCGGCCAAGCTGCGCTCCGTCATGGACGCCCTCGGGGAGTCACTCGTCTACGTGGGCGGCCGTACCCCCTTCGAGTACGCCTACGCACTCCGCGACCTCGACGCCTCGAAGATCACCACGGTGTCGCTGCCCGGCGAGGGCGTCGGCAGTGGCGGAGGCTACCTGGGTGAGCAGCTCAAGGAGGAGGGCCGTGGGTTCGTCAAGGCGATCGCCAAGGGCAACCACGAGGCGTACCTGAGGTCGCACCCGAAACTCGTCGACAAGGGCTAGACGTACCCTCGAATCATGAGGCGACGGGTGGGCGGGCTGATCGTGCTGTTGGCGCTCTCCGGGTGCTCGCCCGTCAAGGACGACCCGGTGCCGGGTCCCACGTCGAGTGCCCCGGGTTTCCGGCCCGGGGCCGACGGTGCGGGCGACCCCTACTTCCCGAAGTACGGCAACGGCGGCTACGACGTCGGCGGCTACGATCTGGCGCTGCGCTACGACCCCTCGTCCGGCCGCCTGCAGGGCACCGCGACCCTCACCGCCACCGCCACCCAGGACCTGTCCCGCTTCAACCTCGACCTGAGCGGCCTGAGCGCCACCGGGGTCACCGTCGACGGGGCCGCCGCGACAGCCAAGGCCGAGGAGGCCGAGCTGGTCGTCACGCCCGCCGCCGGGATCCCGTCCGGGCGCGGGTTCACCGTGGTCGTCACCTACGGCGGCACGCCCACCCCGACCAAGAACGACACCCTCGGCACCAGCGGCTGGCTGCGCGACGGCAGCTCCGGTGCGATCGCGCTGGGCCAGCCCGAGTCGGCGAGCACCTGGTTCCCGGTCAACGACCACCCGTCGGACAAGGCGACCCTCAAACTCGCGATGACCGTGCCGCGGGGTGTCGAGGTGATCGCCAACGGTGTTCCCGGCAAACGCGACACCGCGAACGGCTGGACCACCTGGCGCTGGTCCGAGGATTCCCCGATGGCCAGTTATCTCGCCACCGTGGTGATCGGCCAGTACCGGGTCACCGAGTCCGTCCACGCCGGACGGCCGATGGTCATCGCGGTTCCCGAGTCGATGCCCGCGAACGATCCGGCCGTGAAGTCGCTGGCCCGTACCGGGGAGATCACCGACTTCCTGGAGACACAGTTCGGGCCGTACCCCTTCAAGGCCAACGGCGGGGTCGTCGTCGAGGAGGAGAAGATCAAGTACGCGCTGGAGACCCAGTCGCGCCCGGTCTACGGCAACGTGTTCTTCCTGGGCGGCGAGAACACCGGGGTGGTCGCGCACGAACTGGCCCACCAGTGGTTCGGCGACAGCGTCGCCCTCGCCCGCTGGCAGGACATCTGGCTCAACGAGGGTTTCGCCACGTACGCCGAGTGGCTCTGGGCGGAGCACGACGGCGAGGACACCGCGCAGCAGATCTTCGACCGCACGTACGCGAGCTTCAACTGGACCGAGGCACCCGGCGACCCCACACCGCGACGCCTCTTCGGATCGGCCGTCTACCAGCGCGGCGGCATGACGGTCCATGCACTCCGCAGGACCATCGGTGACGACGCCTTCTTCAAGCTGGTCAAGTCCTGGACGGCCGAGCACCGCGACGGCAACGTGACCACGGACCAGTTCATCAAGGCCGCCTCCACTGCGGCGGGGCGTGACCTCGCGCCCTTCTTCAAGTCCTGGCTGACCGACCCGGCAAAACCCCCGAAACCCTGATTTCGTACGGCTACGAGGAGCACCCGGGCTCCGCAGCGACGTTTCCCCGGCGCAAGCTCTCCAGCGCCCGCGCCGGGCTGCTGCCCACCAACCCGCCCGCCCACCGTCTCCTACCCAGCTGGCACACACCGCTGCCTCGACCACGTTGAGACGGCGGTGGCGCGCAGCTGGGCGTGGCTCGGGGCGTGGCCCGCCGCGGGACTGGAGCTGGGACGAGAAACGGCGGGCCCGGGGGCCCGCCGTTTTCGTGTACGTGGTCGGTCAGTGGTCGAGGACCAGGGAGACCTTCTGGAACTCCTTCACGTCGCGGTAGCCGCACTTGGCCATCGCGCGCTTCAGACCGCCGAACAGGTTGAGCTGGCCGTTGGCGCTGTTCGCGGGGCCGTACAGGACCTCCTCGAGGGTGCCGTCCGGCTCGCCAGCGATACAGAAACCACCGCGCGGGAGGGCCGGGTGCGAAGCAGCCGAGTGCCACCACGCGCCTCCGGCCGGGGCACCTTCGGCGAGCGACAGCGGCTCACCGAGCATGACAGCGTCGGCGCCGCAGCCGATGGCCTTGGCGATGTCCCCGGAGGTGGCGATGCCACCGTCGGCGATCAGGTGCACGTACCGGCCACCGGTCTCGTCGAGGTAGTCACGGCGGGCGGCCGCGGCGTCGGCGATCGCGGTCGCCATCGGCACCCGGATCCCGAGAACGGTGTCCGTCGTGGACCACTCGTCGGCGCCGACACCCACGATGACGCCGGCCGCACCGGTCCGCATCAGGTGCAGGGCCGTCTTGTAGTCGGTGCAGCCGCCGACGATGACCGGCAGGTCGAGGTCGGCGATGAACTCCTTGAGGTTCAGCGGTTCGTCCGTCGTGGACACGTGCTCGGCCGAGACCAGGGTGCCCTGGATGACCAGCAGGTCGACGCCCGCGTCCAGCACCACCGGCGCGAGAGCCAGGGTGTGCTGCGGCGACACCCGGACGGCCGTGGTGACGCCGGACGCGCGGATCTCGCGTACCCGCTCGGCGATCAGTTCCGGCTTGATCGGCTCGGCGTAGACCTCCTGCAGGCGCCGGGTGGCGTCGGCGTCCTCGTCGAGCGAGGCCAGCTCTTCGAGGATCTTGGAGGGGTCCTCGTAACGGGTCCAGAGGCCTTCGGCGTTGAGCACACCGAGGCCGCCGAGGCGGCCCAGCGCGATCACCGACTCGGGGCTCTGGGTGGCGTCCGACGGGTGCGCGACGCAGGGGATCTTGAAGGGGTAGGCGTCGAGCTTCCACTCGGTCGACACGTCGTCCACGTCGCGGGTGCGACGGCTCGGAACGATGGCGATGTCGTCCAGGTGGTAGCCGCGCTGGGCGGTCTTCCCGAGGCCGATCTCCACGACGTCACGCATGACTGACAGTCCTCTTTTAAGGGGGCGGTGTTACCGCGAGTGGTAGTTGGGGGCTTCGACGGTCATCTGGATGTCGTGCGGGTGGCTCTCCTTGAGGCCGGCCGCCGTGATCCGGATGAGCTGTCCACGCTCCTGCAGGTCGGTGATGGTCTCCGCACCGGCGTAGCCCATCGCCAGCCGGACACCGCCGACCAGCTGGCCGACCACCCGGGAGAGCGGGCCGCGGTAGGGCACCTGACCCTCGACACCCTCCGGAACCAGCTTCTCCTCGGGCACGTCGTGCTGGAAGTAGCGGTCCTTGGAGTAGGACTTGGCCTGACCGCGTGACTGCATGGCGCCGAGTGAACCCATGCCGCGGTAGGACTTGAACTGCTTGCCGTTCACAAAGATCAGCTCGCCGGGGCTCTCCTCGGAGCCGGCCAGCAGACCGCCGAGCATCACCGCGTTGGCGCCGGCCACCAGGGCCTTGGCGATGTCGCCGCTGTACTGGATACCGCCGTCGCCGATCACCGGGACGCCGGCCGGCTTGCAGGCGCGGGACGCCTCCATGATCGCCGTGATCTGCGGCACACCGACGCCCGCAACGATCCGGGTGGTACAGATCGCGCCGGGGCCGACACCGACCTTGACCGCGTCGGCACCCGCCTCGACCATCGCCTTGGCACCCGCGTACGTCGCCACGTTGCCCCCGACGATGTCGGTGACGGTGTCCTTCTTGAGCCGGGCGATCATGTCGAGCACCTGGCGCTGGTGACCGTGCGAGGTGTCCACGATGATCACGTCGACGCCGGCGTCGATCAGGCCACGGGCCCGCTTGTACGAGTCGTCGCCGACCCCGACCGCGGCGGCCACCCGGAGACGGCCCTGGTCGTCCTTGGTGGCGTCCGGGTACTGCTCGGACTTGGTGAAGTCCTTCACGGTGATCAGCCCGCGCAGCCGGCCGCTCTCGTCGACCAGCGGCAGCTTCTCCACCTTGTGGCGGCGCAGCAGGTCGAGCGCGTCGGCCTTGCTCACCCCGACCGGGGCGGTGATCAGCGGCGACTTGGTCATCACGTCGCGCACCTTGGTGCTCGGGTCGGTGACGAACCGCATGTCACGGTTGGTCACTATCCCGACGAGCCGGCCCTCGCCGTCGACCACCGGGACACCGGAGATCCGGTACTTCGCGCAGAGCGCGTCGACCTGGCCCAGGGTGTCGTCGGGGCTGCAGGTGATCGGGTTGGTGATCATGCCGGACTCGGAGCGCTTCACCAGGTCGACCTGGGCGGCCTGATCCTCCGCGGAGAGATTGCGGTGCAGCACGCCGATGCCGCCCTCACGCGCCATGGCGATCGCCATGCGGGCCTCGGTCACCGTGTCCATCGCCGCGGACAGCAGCGGGATCGTGAGCTCGACGTTGCGGGTCAGGCGAGTGACCGTGTTGACCCGGCTGGGCACCACGTCCGACTCACCGGGCTGCAGCAGCACATCGTCGAACGTGAGGCCGAGAGGAACGGTGCGAGCGCTGTCGTTTTCCACAGATCATTCCCTAGAGAAGAGGCGGAGTTCATCATCCTACCCATCCCGGAGCGGCCACCCGGGCGGCGGACAGAACGTGCGGGCCAGCACACCCGCTCGGGAGGTGAGTACGGTATGGGGGTGCAAGATGAGCCCATCGACCCGTTCAACGGCGACCCGACCGATCCGGCCGCCGAACTCGACGACCTCAACGAGGACGCCGAGTCCGAACCGCTGACCGAGGAAGAGCGGCAGGACGTCCTGGAGGACCTCTCCGACCTGGAGATCTACCAGGCGCTGCTCAGTCCGACGGGCATCCGCGGGCTGGTGATCGAGTGCGAGGACTGCCACGAGCCGCACTACTTCGACTGGGATCTGCTGCGAGGCAACCTGCGGCACCTGCTGACCAGCGGCCGCCCAAGGGTCCACGAGCCCGCCTACGACCCCGACCCCGATCACTACGTGACGTGGGAGTACGCCCGAGGCTACGCAGACGGCGTGCATGACACCCTGACCGAGGGCTCAGACGACGAAACCCCCTAAACCCCCAAACCAACACCAAAGCCCCCACAGCCCCAAAGAGGCCAAGGCCCAAGGCCGCCGGCCCCAAGCGCAAGCCGCCAGGCCAAGAAACCCAAACCGCCGAGAAAACGCAAGGCCGCCAGGCAAAACGCAAGGCCGCCAGGCAAAACGCAAGGCCGCCAGGCCAACACGCCACGCGAGGCCGCGAGGCCGCCAGGCCAAGGCGACCGACCAAGCCGGGACGCCTCAGACCACAGAACCACCGGCCCACACGTGCGTAGCCACGAAACCCGCCAAACATCGCCCGCACGTTTTCCAGTGCACACGTGGCCACGGGACAACCCGCAAAATGCCGCCGGTGACGAGGCAGTCGATTTGCCGACGCCCAGCGGGGTTTGCTGGGTGGCGGGAAATCGCCTGCCTCGTCACCGGTTACAAGGCATTTTGCCGCGGAGCGAAGCGAAGCCAGCCAGCTCAGCAAACCAGGCCGGCCCACCTGAGCCACCAGGCCAACCCACCGGCCTACCTGAGCCACCAGGCCAACCCACCGGCCCACCCGAGCCACCAGGCCAATCCACCGGCCCACCCGAGCCACCAGGCCAACCCACCGGCCCACCCGAGCCACCAGGCCAACCCACCGGCCCACCCGAGCCACCAGGCCAACCCACCGGCCCACCCGAGCCACCAGGCCAACCCACCGGCCCACCCGAGCCACCAGGCCGACCTCTCCGCCACATCTCAGCCTCCAAGGTGTGACCCAAGCCCGATAAACCGGCCCAGCTCACCAGCTCCCAAGCGGCTGGGTCTGGGTAAGGCGGCCCGGTCGCCTCAACCCGGCCCCGAGATGACCTGCCCGGCTCACCTCGACAACCGAGCCGACCAACCGGCCCCACCGTCCGCCCGACCCAACCGGAGCGGCCCAGCCAGCCGCCCGGCTCACCTCCAG
Organism: Actinoplanes sp. NPDC023801; assembly: GCF_040639655.1. NCBI lineage: Bacteria > Bacillati > Actinomycetota > Actinomycetes > Micromonosporales > Micromonosporaceae > Actinoplanes > Actinoplanes sp. NPDC023801. Next base: position 68,121 of record NZ_JBFAAI010000008.1, read on the forward strand.
CCCCAAGGCGACCGAGCCGCCGACCTAAGCGACAAGCCCCGCCCGGAATCCCGCCGCCACAGCGTGAGCCCGGTCCCGCGCCCCCAGCTTGCGGAACAACCGCCGGGCGTGAGTCTTGACGGTGTCTTCGGAGACGAACAGTTCTCGGCCGATCTCGGCGTTGCTCTTGCCGTCTGCCATCCCCCGCAGCACCTGTAGTTCACGTTCGGTGAGCGTGAGCCGCCGCCCGGCGGGCTGCGCGTCGGTCATCCCGACGCCTGCCTCGTTGCCGGGCCACGCCACCATCGGCCGGCCGGTCGCCGGGTCGATGGGTGCGTCGCCACGCTGCGACGGCACCATCGGGGCGTTGGGCCCGAGCATGGCGGGTACCGCGGCGGCGTTGTGCACGCCGATGCCGCCGGGTCCCTGCTGGTATTGGCCGCGGGCGGCCGGGGAGTTGTTGTTGCGGACGCCGCCGGCCACGGTGGCCGGTTGAGCGTTGGCGCCGTTGATCGGCATGCCTTGCGGGCGTACCGGCAACAGCAGTAGGAGCAGCGCTTTCGCCACGACGCTGACCAGGTCGTGCTCGACGCCGCGGATGACCCCGCGGGCGCCGGCGGCGACTGCGGCCGCTGCGACCCGGGGGTCTTCAGCGCCGAAGAGCACCAACTGCGCCTGTGGGGCACGGGCTAGTACGCGCCGGGTGAACCCGACGCTGTCGGGCCGGGTCACGGCGGTGTCGGCCAGGACCACTTCGGCGGGCCGTTCCGCCAGTCGGATCATGGCCTCGGTCTCGCTGACCGCGGTCCGGACGACGCCGGTCATGCCGAGCCGGGCCGCGGTGGACGCGACGGTCTGGGCCGCCAGCGGGGTTCGGACGCACACGAGGACGGTACGCACAGTGATCCTCCTTCTCTCTCAGAGGAGATCACGCGAGGGCCGCAGCATTACGCGCTTTAGATGGAAAAAACGGGAAAGAAAGGTATGACTTGCCACCCCTTGCCATACGGCTCGCGAAGACATCGACATGGTGCGTGTGAGCCGGGCGTTGCCGGGGTACACCGCCGAAAGGCCGTCTCCAGGCCCCTCACGACGAACGCTCCGCGGTGCCGCGCGGGAGGAGGGTGTTGATGTCGAACGTTCGCAGGCTGCCCGGTCCCATCGCCGATCTCTGGGATTGGCAGAGACTGGGACTCTGCCGGGGCCGGGACAGTGCACAGTTCTTCCACCCCGACGGCGAGCGCGGGTCGTCCCGCAATCGTCGCGAGGCGAAGGCGAAGGCCATGTGCGGCGTCTGCCCGGTTCGGGCCGAGTGTGCCGCGCACGCCCTCGCCGTTCGCGAGCCGTACGGCGTGTGGGGAGGTTTCAGCGAATCGGAGCGGCTGCGGCTGCTCGCGATCGGCTGGGAAGACCTTGCCGATCGTCACGGACGAGTCGACCTGCTACGGCTCGAGGCACGCCTCGGCCGGCCCCACAAGACGGCGGTACCGGCGCAACGGCAGGCCCCGGCGGCCTGACGGCGTCCGGCGCGCGGCATCACCACACGGCTTCCGGCACGGTCCTCCGCGGAGGGCCGTGTCGAGTGGTTCAGCGGTTCTTCAACCGCATTGGTGGACATGCAAGCCACCGTATGAGCGACTTGCATTCCCGAGTCGGACCGAAAGTGCGGCTTTCAACTAGCCGATGTCGACGGTCACCTGGTGCAGTCCGGTGGCGCCGTCCGGGGCCGGCGGGGCTTCCAGCGGTGTCTGGGTCACCCCATCGAGATCGGTCGCACGTACCCGAAGGGTGTGCCGCCCGGCGGAGGCCGCCCAGGTCAGGCTCCACTGCCGCCAGGTGTCCGCGGAGACCGCCGCGGCGAGCTCAGCGGTCTGCCACGGACCGTCGTCCACCTGCACCTCGACCTTGGCGATGCCCCGATGTGTCGCCCATGCGACTCCCGCGACCGTCACCGTTCCGGCCGGCTTCCGCGCACGGTCACGCGGAGTGTCGATTCGGGACTGCGTCTTCACCGGGGCCTGGGCGGACCACCCGCGCGGCACCCAGTAGGCGTCGAAGTCGGCGAACCGGGTCAGCTCGATCTCGGTGATCCATTTGCAGGCCGAGACGTAGCCGTACAGTCCGGGAACGACCATCCGGACCGGGAAGCCGTGCGCGACCGGCAGCGGCTCGGAGTTCATCCCGATCGCGAGCAGCGCGTCCCGGCCGTCGCGAAGTACCGCGGTCGGTGTGCCGCACGTCCAGCCGTCCGACGAGCGTTGCACCGCCTGATCCGCTTCGGGCAGGGGGCCGGCCTCGTCGAGCAGTGCCTTGATCGGGGTGCCCAGCCAGAGCGCGTTGCCGATCAAGTCGCCGCCGACCTCGTTCGAGACGCAGGCGAGCGTCAGGTACCGCTCGACCATCGGCCGTTTCAGCAGCTCGGCCCAGGTGATCGTGATCGGGTTGCGAACCATCCCGTGGATCCGCAGGCTCCACGACTCCGGGTCCACCTGCGGCGTGACCAGGGCGGTGTCGATCCGGTAGAAGTGCCGGTTGGGCGTCACGTAGGGCACCGCACCGGGCGTGTTCACCCCGGCCGGCAGCACGGGCGTGGGCTCGGCCGCGGGCGGCAGCGTGATGCCGGCGCGGGCCGAGGTCACCGTGCGGCGCGAGGTGAGCAGCCGGCCACCGACCCCCGTGGCCGCCGTCACGGCGGCCACGATCCCCAGGTCGCGGACAAAACGGCGACGACCTTCCTGGATCTCGTACGACTCCGTGCCGCCCTCGTCGATGCGCGCCGCACCGGCCCGCCGCGTCAGGTGTCGCAGCACCGCCACGGCCACCAGCGCCCCGGCGATCGACGGCACCACAGAGGCCGCTCCGGCACCCGGACGGGTCACCGCCGCCAGCGCTCCCACCAGCCCGAACAGCCCGATCCCGGCGACCGCCAGTGCCCATCGCCGGCCGGCCAGCACACCGACCCCGTACGCGTAGACGGCGAGCAGCAGGGCCGTACCGATGATCAGGGCGGTCTTGTCGTGCACCCCGAAGACGGCGATGCCGAAGTCCTTGACCGGAGCGGGCACATGATCGACCACCACCCCGCCGACCGCCACGAGCGGAGCCGAACGCGTGCCGGTCAGGACGGCGAACAACTCGGCCACGCCGAGCGCCACCGCGGCCGCCGCCACCCCGGCCAGCCCGGGTCTGATCGTTGCCTTCACCCCACCATGGTGCACGGTCTTCAGCGTCCCCGTATCCGCCGGAACGCCCGGGACAACACCGAGCCGGTCCCGGCGTCCCGGTCGGACGTGGGTGGGCGCGGAATCCGCTCCGGATCACGGGGCGGCATCGCGACCCGCAACTCCGGCCGGACCCGTGCGTCCAGGGCCGCCACCACGGCATGCCCGTCCGGATAGAGGGCCGGCTCGACCCGTACCTGCACCGCGTCGTGCCCGATGAAGATCCGGCCGCCATCCGGCCAGGCCAGTACGGCCGAACACTTGTCGAAGAGCACGGTGGCCACCGAATCCATCCGGGTCACGCTGAGCCCCCGCTCGCCGGCGGTGAGGCGGGGCGCCGAGTCGCCGATCGACGGGTAGACGATGCCGTCCACCAGGATCTCGGACTCCGACGGAGCCTCGGTGAATCCGGCCCAGCCGGCCTCGTTGTCCCCCGGGGTCATCAGGAGGCCGTCGGCGCAGGCCTCGGCGGCGACCGCGGCGACGTCGTCGCGGGTCACCGCGCCGAGCTCGGCCAGCGCCTCCTCGAGATCCTGCAGCGGGCGACCGGCGAGCAGGTTGAACGCCTGACCCGGCAGCCGGCCGCCGGCCGCGTCGGCGTGCGTCATCTCGTCCCGGCGCTGGTTGACGACCGTGGTCACCTCGGCCTGCTCGATCATGCCGAGCCGGGCGGCGGCCAGCACGTCGACGAACCCGCCGAGCACGGCGTCCTGTTTCTCCGGCAGCGCGTCGGCGACCGCCATGAGCACGGCCCGGCCGTCAGCTCGCGGCGTGTAGTCGGTCAGCACGTTGTAGGAGAGGCCGCCCTCCTGACGCAGCGAGCGGAACATCATCCGCCGCAGCACGTCGGCGAAGACCGCGGAGGCGGCGCCGCGCCTCACCACGGCGTCCCAGGCGACGACGTTCGAGTCACCGGTGAAGTACGCCGGGCGTACCGGAAGAGTGGAAGAAGGAGCCGGGAGCACCTGACGCGTGCCGTCCGGCAGATCGAGCCGGAGGCCGGCGGGCACGCCGGGCCCGGCGATCCAGAGCACCGCGTTGTCCCGGTTGAAATACCGGGCCACCCAGGCACGCAGGTCGTCGGGGGTGAGACCGTGCAGCCCCCACTCGGGGTATCCGGGCATGCCGTAGTCGCGGGCCCCGTGCCGCCACAGGGCCAGCCGCTCGGCCGGTGACTCGCCCCGGCTGTTCTGCTCGGTCCGCAGGATCTCCTTCTCGACCTCGAGCCGGTTCATCGGCAGGTCGCGCAGCCCGGCACAGACCCCGTTGAGGAAGGCGACGATGTCCGCCTCGACGCCCTGCATGTGGAAGAAGGTGTGCTCGACGCCGGTGGCACCGTTGTAGTGGTAGTCGGCCACCCCGAACGAGTGCAGCGCGAGATGCTCGATGAGGTGCGTGATCCCGCGCCGGGCCAGCGGCTCGTCGGCGAATCCGACCCGGAACGCCAGGCCGGCATGCATCTGTCCGGTGGTCGGCGCGATCAGCGCGGGAATGCCGTCGACCTCCAGCTGAGTGATCATGACGCTCCCTCGTACGCCCATGCGCGGGCCTCCCGGACCTGGGCCTGCACGTCGGCGCCGACCCGGTTCCACGGGTACTCGGCGGCCAGGTCGCCGAGCGCGGTGAACGTGGTCGCGGCGGATCGCCGGTCGTCGAGCATCGTGAAGATCATGGCGAACGCGTTGAGCGCCTGAAGCCAGCCGTAGCCGCGCCGGAACTCCGGATGCCAGACCGACCGGTGTGCCGCCTCGTAGATCTCGGCCCGGATCGCATCGTTCGCCAGATAGCGGAGGACGTCGGTCTCGTCGTCACCGAACATGTGCTCGAGGTGCGCGTAGACGATCAGCACCGCGTGCGGTGATCCGGGCGGCGCGGCGGCCGCGGCGTCCCGGGCGAAACCGTGCACCAGCTCCCAGGTGCCGCTCCACTTCGGGCAGGCGCTCTGCAGGAACTGGAACTGTGCGGGCAGGTGGTCCGGATGGGCTGCCAGGGCCCGGTCGAGCCGGCGGCGGGTCTCGGCCAGGCCGAGCTGCAGACCACGCGCGGTGAGCAGCCGGGCGGTCCAGATCGCCGGGTCCTTCGGGTGCCGGGCGGCGCCGTCGATCAGGAGCAGTTCGGCCTTGCGCAGCCACTCGTGGAACTGCCGGAACTGTCCCCGGCTCACGTGCTCGGCGGTGTAACCGGTGCGAATCTGCCAGCCGACCTTGATCAGGTGGTGTCCGAGCAGCGCGGTCGCGGCCGGGTCGGCCGGATCAGCGGCCAGCACCCCTCGCAGGAACCCCTCGATGTCCTTCTCGTCGCCGCAGTCGAGGAGTGCTCCGCTGCGGGCCGAGGGCTCCAGCTGGTCGATCAGTGCCCGGCAGGCGGGCCAGTCAGCACGCCGCAGAGCTGTTCTCAGTCCGGCGATCTCCGGGTACGCGGCGGCCCGGTCGAGCACCACGTCGGTGGATCCGATCATGGCGCGCACTATAGATGGCCGTCACCCGTGGCGCGGGCCCCTTTCCCAGCGTCCCGGCAGAGCGGCACAGCAGAGATTCCCGTCATCTCATCGGGCGAAGCGTTCCCGGAACCGGGTGACGGCGAGACGTCCGAAGAATCCGCCGAAGAGCAGGGCCGACGCGACCACGAGCGCGTTCTCGGCGGTGCTGGAGCCGGGGCCCCCGCCCCCGGTGAGCAGCTGCCCGAGCAGCCAGACACCGCCGCCGGCGAAGAACGCGGCGAGCACCCCGAACACAACCGCCGCGACCAGCGGCCACCAGCCGCCGGTACTCCCGCGTGCGGGTTCCGGCCGCGGGATGCGGTCACGGTCGCGGGGCGGCATCTCGATCCGCAGTCGTTGCGGCACCCGGGCGTCGGCCTCGCGAACCACCCGGTCGGCGCCCCGGAACAGGGTCGGTTCGATCCGGGCCACCACAGCGTCGTCGCCGATCAGGTGCCGGGCGCCGTCCGGCCAGGCCAGCAGTGCGGCGCACGAGTCCCAGCGGACCGAGGCGACCACGTCGGGCCCCGCCACGCTGACACCGTCGTCGCCGCTGATGAGGCGCAGGCGCCGGTTCCCGCGGCCGTGGTGGGTGCGGCCCGGCAGCACGGCCGGCGACATCGCCGGTGCGGCGGTGTACCCGGCCCATCCGGCGGTGCCGCCGGGCGGGGTCATCAGCAGACCGGCGTCGTACGCCTCAGCCGCGACCACCACTACGTCGGTGACGGTGACCGCCCGCACCTCGGCCAGCGCCTCCTCGAGGGTCTGCACCTCGCGGCCGGCCAGCAGGTTGAACGCCTGGCCGGGAAGCCGTGCCCCGCGGGACTCGGACTCGCGCAGGCCCGCGCAGGTCAGCTTCACCACGGCGGCGACCTCGTCGGGGGCCACCCGACCGGCGCGCAGCCCGGCGAGCACATCGATCAGGCCGCCGAGCGCCGCGTCCGCCTTCTCCGGCAGCGCGTCGGCCGTCGCGACGATCCTCGCCGTACCGTCGGAGCGGATCGCGTACTCGGTGTGCACCCGGCGGGTGACGTCGCTCATCTCGTGGAGCATGCGGCGTTCCAGGACGTTCGCGAAGACCGCGGCGTGCGGCCCGCGGCGTACCACGGTGTCCCAGGCGACGACGTCGGCCGCCGCGCCGGCGAACCAGGCGGGCGTGACCGGCAACGTCGTGCCGACCGCCGGAGCGGACTGCCGTTCGCCGGTCGGCAGATCGAGGGCGAGGCCTTCGGGCACCTCCTCGCCGGCCAGCCAGAGCGCCGCGTTCTCCCTGGTGAAATAGCGGGCGATCCACTTCCGCAGCTCGTCGTCGCCGAGCCCCGGCAGACCCCATTCGGGATAGCTGGCGACGCCGGGCCCACGAGCGCCGTGCCGCCACATCGGCAGGGGATCCCGTTCCGTCCGGGCCGGGTCGCGTACCGCGGCCAGTCTGTCCATCGGCGGGTTCCGCAGTGCCTCACACACCCCGGCCAGGTACGCGACGATCTCGGCGGCCGAACCCCGCACGTGGAAGTAGGTGTGTTCCGGCCCGACCGAGCCGCCCCCGCCGTCCGTCACGAGCCTCGCGGCCAGCCGGGTGATGCCCCGGCGGGCCAGCGGCTCGTCCGCCGTGCCGACCCGGAACACCAGCCCGGCGTGGGCCGGGCCGCTCACCGGGGCGAGCACCGCCGGGATCCCGTCGACCTCCAGTCGCCTCACGTGCCGCCTCCGGTCCGCTTCCGATACTTGACGATCACCGAGGCCGGATCGCCGAGGTGGTCCCACGGGCGGTCGGATCCGAGATCGCCGAGCGCGGTGAACAGGGAGGCTGCCGCCGGGCGGTCGTCGAGCAGGGCGAAGGCCATGGCGAAGGTGCTCGTCACCCGTACCCACCCATGGGTCCGCCGGAAGGCGGGGTGCCGCACCGAACGATCGGCGGCCTCGTTCAACTCGGCACGGACCGGATCTGCGGTGAGGTAGCGGCGGCCCGCGGCGGCACTGCGCCGGTGTTCCTCCCGCCAGTGCCCGAGGTGCGCCTCGGCGACCAGGACCGGGTGGAACGAGCCGGGCGACGCGGCCGCCGCGGTCTCCCGGGCGAACGTGTGCGCCGGCTCCCAGTCGCCGCCCGGCTCAGGGCACAACTGCTGCAGGAACTGCCACTGCCCGGGCAGGTGGTGCGGGTCGATGCCGGCGAGCCGGTCATAGCGGCGACGCGCCTCGGACGGAGCGAGCCGCAGGTCGTGGGCGGTTCTCAGGCGAGCCGTCCAGATCGCCGGGTCGTACGGGCTGCGGGCGGCGGCGTCGACCAGCACCCGTTCGGCCGCCTCGAGCCCCTCCACGAATGCGGCCGGCCGATCCGGGCCGGCCCGCACCGGGCGGGCGGTGGGCCGGGTCCGCCAGGCCGCCCCGATCAGGTGCTGACCGAGCAGGGCGCCGGCCGCGCCGTCACCCGGGTCACCGGTGAGCACCCCGCGCAGGAACGTCTTCAGGCCCGGCTCGCTGAAGGCGATCATCGTCAGCTCGGTGCGTTCCACCGGCTCGGCGGCGTCCAGAACCTCCCGGCACCGCGGCCAGTCCCCGGCGTCCAGCGCTTCGCGCAATCCGGCGGTTTTCGGGTACGCCGCGGCCGGGTCCAGGACCGGTCGACGCGGGGGCATGGCGGGCAGCATAGATCTTCGCCGGCAACGTCCCGTCACGACGGTGGAGATGTGGCCTCTGATCAGGGTACGAGCGGGTCGTCGAGCAAATGTTCGAAAGCCAGTTCGGCGGCGCCGATCAGGGCCGCGTCTGGGCCCAGTTCCGGGGTGCGCAAGCGGACGTGCTCCCGGCAGGCGGGCAGCCCCACCGCGTTGAGCCGGCTGCGGATCTGGGCCGCGGCCCCGAGGTAGACGTCCCGCAGCGTGCCACCGAAGATCACGACTTCCGGGTTGAAGATGTTGACCAGGTTGCCGACACCGAACCCGACCCAGTCGCCGACCTGCCGCAACGCGTGCTGGGCGGAGCTGTCCCCGCGCATCGCGGCGTCGACCACGGCGAGAACCGCCTCCCCGCCGCTGCGGTCGGCCCGGCCGGCGAGACGCAGCAGCGCGTGCTCGCCGATCTCGGTCTCCCAGCAGCCGCGCGAACCGCAGCTGCACGGACGTCCGTACGGGTTGACGACCATGTGGCCGACCTCACCGCCGTAGCCGCCGTGCCCGTGCACGCGGCGCCCACCGGCCACGATGCCGGCGCCGACACCGACGTCGCCGTACAGGTAGATGACGTTGTCGGAGCCGACCGCGGCGCCCCGGGCGTGTTCGGCGAGGGCGCACACGTCGGCGTGGTTGCCGACACTGAGCGGACCGAACTCGTCGAGCTCGGAACGCAGCGACTCACCGATGGGCTCGTCCACCCAGCCGATCGTCGGGGAGAGCCGGATCAGGCCGTCCTCCCGGCGCACCATGCCGGCCACGGCGACAGCGCTGCCCACGCACCGGCCGTCGTCCGGAACCCCGGATCGCATGGTGCGGACGAAACGGGCCAGCGGACGGACCGCCTCGCCGGCGCTCATGCCGCGGGGACGTTCGGTCTCGTACTGCTCCAGGATGCGGCCGCCGAGCCCGACCCGGGCGGCCCGCAGGCGGTCCACCTCGATGCTGAGGGCGTAGGCGTACACGCGCCCCGACTCGGGCCGGACGACAAGTGACGGTCGTCCGGCCCGGCCGGTCTCGCGTGGTGCCGCCTCGCTGACGAGGCCGGCGCCGATCAGGTCGGCGGTGAGCGCGCCGATGGTGCTGCGGTTGAGGCCGAGCCGGGTGGTCAGCTCAGCCCGGGACGTCGCGCCGTGCATGTGGACGTAGCGCAACAGCGTCCCGAGGTTGTGCTTGCGTACCTCTTCCTGACTCGGGCCGGCCCGCATCAGCGTCCCGTCCCCCGCCCCATCGGCAGTCTCATCGCATTCCGGCTATCGGTTTCCGGTCGCCGCCGCGCGGCGACGGGCCAGGGCATCGACGCCGGCCGCGATCAGCAGGATCACACCGGTGAACATGTAACGGGTACCGGACGAGAAGTCCATCAGGAACATGCCGTTGTCGATGACCGCGATCACCGCGCCACCGATCACCGCGTGGATGATCTTGCCCTTGCCGCCGAAGAGGCTGGTGCCACCGATGACCGCGGCGCCGACCGCGTACAGCAGGGTGCTGCTGCCACCGGTGTTCGGGTCGACCGAGCCGGCGCGGCTGACCAGCATGACGCCGCCGACCGCGGCCATGAAGGAGCCGATCACGAAGACCGAGATGCGGATCCGGTCGACCGGGATGCCGGCCCGGCGGGAGGCCTCGGCGTTGCCGCCGACGGCGTAGACGTGCCGGCCGTACGAGGTGCGGCCCAGCACGAACGTCCAGAGCACCAGGAAGCCGCCGATCACCGGCGCGGCGATCGGGACGCCCTTGAGCGAGGCGATCACCGGGTTGATGGCCCGCTCCTGGGTCAGGATCGCGGTCGAGATCAGGATCAGTGCGGCGAGGCCGCCGATCCGGAGCAGGATGATGCCGATCGGCTCGTTGACCAGGTTGCGCTTGGCCCGGCCGCGGTAACGCATGAACTGGATCAGCGCGAAGATCACTACCGCCGTGATCGCCAGGATCCAGCTCCAGGTGACCGACAGGCTGTCCTTGTTGAGCGACTTGATGAAGCCGTCCGGGATCGAGATGTTCTTGCCCTCGCCCAGGATGTTCAGCAGAACACCCTGGAAGGCCAGGAAGGCGGCCAGCGTGACGACGAAGGACGGGATGCCGACCTTGGAGACCAGAAAGCCGAGCAGCAGGCCGATCACGACGCCGGAGCCGAGCGCGGCCGCGAGCGCGACCGGCTCGGAGTAGCCCTTCTCGGTAAGCAGGATCGCCATGACCGCGCCGCAGACGCCGGCGGCGAAACCGGCGGAGAGGTCGATCTCGCCCAGCAGCAGGACGAAGATCAGGCCCATCGCGATCATGGTGACGCCGGCGGCCTGGTTGAACAGGTTGGCGAAGTTGCCGGCGCTGAAGAACGTGTCACTCCGGGCCGAGCCGAAGATCAGGACGAGGATGACCAGGCCCAGAACGGCGGGCAGCGCGCCGAGGTCACCGCCGCGGATCCGGCCGATGTAATCCCGGATGTGGCTGGCGACGGTCGGCTTGACGACCTTGACGCCACCGGCGGTCTCGAGGGTCGTGGTGCTCACTTCTGGACTCCCGGCGTGATGTCGACGAAGTCGGTGGGCTTCTCCGGCGGGAGGCCCAGGTTGCCACTGCGACCGCCGGTGATCAGCTCGACGACCTGCGCGTGGGTGACGTCGCTCGCCTTGACCTGCGCGGCCATCCGGCCCAGGTACAGCGCGGCGATCCGGTCGGAGACCGCGAAGACGTCGTTCATGTTGTGCGAGATGAGCACCACGCCGAGCCCGTTGTCGGCCAGCCGGCGGACCAGCTCGAGCACCTGGGCGGTCTGTGCCACACCCAGCGCGGCGGTCGGCTCGTCGAGGATGACGACCCGGCTGTTCCAGAGCACGGCCTTGGCGATCGCCACGGTCTGCCGCTGGCCGCCGGAAAGGCTGGCGACGAGCTGTCGCAGCGACTTGACAGTCCGTACCGAGAGGCTGGCCAGGGTCTCGCCGGCCATCTGCTCCATGGTCGGCTCGTCCAGCACGATGCCGCGCTTCTTCTCGCGGCCGAGGAACATGTTCTGGACGATGTCCAGGTTGTCGCAGAGCGCGAGGTCCTGGTAGACGACCTCGATGCCGAGCTCGGAGGCGTCGCGCGGGCTGTGGATCGCGACCTGCTTGCCGTCGAAGGTCACCGTGCCCGCGTCGATCGTGTAGATGCCACTGATGCACTTGACCAGGGTCGACTTACCGGCACCGTTGTCACCGACCAGTGCGGTGACCTCTCCGGGGTAGACGTTGAGGCCGACATCGTGAAGCACCTGGACGGGACCGAAGCTCTTGTCGATCCCGCGCAGTTCCAGTAGGGGTGTCGCGGCCACGGATGTTTCTCCTTCGTTCGGTGACCGACCGTTTTCGGGCCGTTGAATCGACTCCGGCGCCGCCCACGAGGACGTGGGCGGCGCCGTCGCCGGATTCAGCGGTGTTGCTGAGGGGTCAGCTGATGCCCGCGTCGGTGCACGCCTTCTCGAAGGCGGCGGTGCAGAGCTCGGCCTTGGTGACGAAGCCGTCGTCGACGACGGTCTTGACGTTCGCCTTGGTGATCGCCTCCGGCTTGAGCAGCACGGACTGGACCGGCTGCTTCGACTCCGGGTCGGTCACGGTCTGGGTGGCCGTGGTCGGCTTCTCACCCTTGGCCAGCGCGATCGCCAGCTGGGCGGCCGCGTCGGCCTCCTTCTTGATCGCCTTGTAGACGGTCATGCACTGGTCACCGGCGAGGATGTTCTGCAGACCCTGAACGGTGGCGTCCTGGCCGGTGACCGGGACGGTGCCGTTGAGCTTGTTGGTCTTCAGTACCTCGATGGCCGCGTTGCCGAGGCCGTCGTTCGCCGCGAGCACACCGGTGATCTTCTTGTCCTTGGTGAGCTGCTGCTCGAAGATCGTGCCGCCCTTGGCGTTGTCCCAGTCCGGAACCGAGTCGTCCGGACCCTTGACGAACTCACCGGAGTCGAACTTCGGCTTGAGAACCGAGTCGTAGCCCTCCTTGAACAGGGTGGCGTTGTTGTCGGTCGGCGAGCCGTTGAGGTAGGAGATGACCGGCTTGGTCACCTTCTTCTCGGCGAGGCAGTCGATCAGGCCCTGGCCCTGCAGCTTGCCCACTTCGACGTTGTCGAAGGAGACGTAGTAGTTGGCGCCGCCGTTCAGGGTGAGACGGTCGTAGTCGATCGTCGCGATGCCGGCCTTCTTGGCGTTGTCCAGCACGTTCTTGCCGGTGCCGGAGTCCAGGTTGACGATCATCAGGACCTTGACCCCGCTCTGGATCATGCCGTCGGCGATGGTCTGGAACGAGGCCTTGTCGCCCTGCGCGTTCTTGATCTCCGCCTCGACACCGGCGGCCTTGAAGGCCTCGGTCAGGTACTTCAGGTCCGCGGTCTCCCAGCGGGCCGAGCTCTTGGTGTCGGGCAGGATCACACCGACCTTGCCGACCGAGGAGGTGCCCGAGCCGGTGCCGGTGCCCGAGCCGCCGTCGCTGTCGTTGCCACAGGCGGCCATGCTCCCGGTGGCCAGAAGGCCGGCCGCGGCAAGGGCGAACATTCCCTTACGCATCGCTTATGTCCTTTCGGGGGGTGATCCGGAGCCTTTTTCGGATTAATCAGGACAGCAGTGTCTGGGAGAACCGCTACTGCCCGTGGTGCCGATGGTTCAGGAACCGGTTTGTTGTGCCCGGCAACGTATTCCCATGGTGGCCGAGAACACAAGCGGCAACGATGGTCTATCTCGTAACGAGGGATAACAATCCGGCAACACGGCCGTGCCACCAGGGAACCGCTGGGCGGCACGGGATGGCCCGATGTCGTGCATGAGGTAACGCTAAGTAGTTCGAGCTCCGAAAGTGAGCGGAAACCCGAAGAACAGACTTTTATCCGCCTGTACTAGGATGCGGCCGCCCGGATCGGCGCGACGATCGCGCTGGTCAACCGGATCAGATCGGCCGGGGCAAGAGACACCTGCAGACCCCGCCGGCCCGCTGAGACGTACATCAGATCGAGGCCGGACGCCGTGTCGTCGATCACCGTGGGGAGTCGCTTGCGCTGCCCGAGCGGGCTGATCCCGCCGCGGACGTACCCGCTGCTGCGCTCGGCGGCGGCCCGGTCGGCAAGCGCGGCACGCTTACCCCCGGCAGCGGACGCGAGCGCCTTCAGATCGAGGTCACCGGTGACCGGGACGACACCCACCACGAGACCGCCGTCGACCTCGGCGACCAGCGTCTTGAACAGCTGCTCCGGCGCCACACCCAGCGCCTCGGCCACGAGGGCCCCGTAGTTGGGCGAGTCCGGGGAGACGTCGTACGGATGCAGGGTGTGCGCCACCCGCTCCGCGTTCAGCAAGACGGTGGCCGGCGTACCGGCCGCTTTCTTGGCCATGCGCGCAAACTACATCGCCGAGGTGGTCAGCAGCGCGACCGGTGCCCCCTCGACACGCGTCAGCACCAGTCCGGCCGTGTTCGGCCCGGACAGCCGCAGGTCCTTGCGCAGCTGATCGGGCACCAGCGCGGAGCCCCGCTTACGGATCTCCAGCACCCCGACACCACGCTCCCGCAGCAGTGCCCGCAGCCGCTTCAGCGAGAACGGGAGCATCTCGGTCACCCCCAGCCGCCGGGCGAACGGCGTGTCCACCGGGTCGTCGGTGTAGACGTAGGCGATCTGCGGATCGGCCAGCCGCCCTCCGACCGACTCGGCGAACTCGGCCACCAGATGGGAGCGCACCACCGCCGGATCGGGATCGTAGATCCAGGCCCCGACCGGCCCCACCTCAGCGGGTTTGTTGCCGGCCCCGGTTAAAACGGCCGCATCGGCGCGAGGACCGAGCAGGACGGCCCGGCGCGGTACCTCGGCCAGCGGGCCGCACCAGAAGGCGGCCTCGACCAGGTCGCCGCCCACACTCACCCACTCCCCCTCGGCGCCCCCCGGCAGCAGCCCGTGGTCGATGCCGGGTGCGAGTTTGAGCACCGTACGCGGAACCCGCCGGGGCAGGCCTGCGATGAAGTCCCACGGCGGCGAGTACGCCTTCGGGTCGAACACCCGGCCACGACCGGCCTGCCGGCGGGCCGGGTCGGCGAAGACCGCGTCGTACCGCTCCACGGGAACCGTCGTGGCGTCGGCGCACTCCACGGTGATCCGGCCGGCGAGACCGGCCGCCTCGGCGTTCGCGGCGGCGACCGCCGCCGTGGCGGGGTCGGCGTCCACGGCGTGGACCGAGATGCCGTGCCGGGCCGCGGCCAGCGCGTCCGAACCCAGCCCGCACCCCAGGTCGACGAGGGTCTCGACGCCGGCGGCGACGAGCCGGGCCGCCCGCCGGTCGGCCACGACCGCCCTGGTCGCCTGCTCCAGACCTGCCCGGGTGAAGAACATCCCGCCAGCGTCCTCGCCGAATTTCATCGCGGCGCGCCCGCGCAAACTAGCCTGGGTCAAGGCGGCCGCGGCGAGTTCCGCGCCGAAGCCCCGGGCCCGCAGGGCCGAGGCCGCGGCGAGAGGCTCACCGCCGGCCACCTCGGCCGCCACGGCCAGGGCTTTCAACCCCTCAGGGGTACGCAGAAGTCGCAGTAGCTCAGGTGTCACGTCAGGCATTCTCCCTGGCGTGACAGGTTGGCACTCTGGTTGACGGAGTGCTAGTTCCGGCATAGTCTCCGATTAGCACTCTCACCATGAGGGTGCCAGCCGCCCGGACCTGTCCGTGGCAGCTAGGCACCAGGCGGACCGGCACCCGCGACGACGGCCCCGCCCGGTGGCATGAGGCATTGACCGGCCTGGTTCATGGCCGGCGAAACCTGTACCCAGGAGGGTATGCCCGTGACTACCGCGACAAAGGTTGCGATCAAGCCGCTCGAGGACCGCATCGTGGTCCAGGCGAACGAGGCTGAGACGACCACCGCGTCCGGCATCGTGATCCCCGACACCGCCAAGGAGAAGCCCCAGGAGGGCACCGTCCTTGCCGTCGGCCCCGGCCGGATCGACGACAAGGGCAACCGCGTCCCGCTCGACGTCAATGTCGGCGACGTGGTCCTGTACTCGAAGTACGGCGGCACTGAGGTCAAGTACGCCGGCGAGGAGTACCTGGTGCTCTCCGCCCGCGACGTCCTCGCGGTCATCGAGAAGTGACCTACTGACAGTGCTGACCGCCTCGGTCCGGGTTCGCCCGGACCGGGGCGGTAGTGCGTGAAGGGACCATTCATGGCGAAGATCCTGAGTTTCTCCGACAACGCCCGGCACCTTCTGGAGCACGGCGTCAACACCCTCGCCGACACGGTCAAGGTCACCCTCGGCCCGCGCGGTCGCAACGTCGTCCTGGACAAGAAGTTCGGCGCTCCCACGATCACCAACGACGGTGTCACCATCGCCAAGGAGATCGAGCTCACCGACCCGTACGAGAACCTTGGCGCCCAGCTCGTCAAGGAGGTGGCGACCAAGACCAACGACGTCGCCGGTGACGGGACCACAACGGCGACCGTGCTCGCGCAGGCGCTGGTCCGCGAGGGCCTGCGCAACGTGACCGCCGGTGCCAACCCGATCGGCCTCAAGCGCGGCATGGACCAGGCGTCCGAGGCCGTCTCCAAGGCGCTGCTGGCCAAGGCCGTCGAGGTCGCCGACCACAAGGCGATCGCCAACGTGGCCACCATCTCGGCGCAGGACGCCACCATCGGCGAGCTGATCGCCGAGGCGATGGACCGGGTCGGCCGCGACGGCGTCATCACCGTCGAGGAGGGCTCGGCGCTGCAGACCGAGCTCGAGGTGACCGAGGGTCTCCAGTTCGACAAGGGCTTCATCTCGCCGAACTTCGTGACCGATGCGGAGTCGCAGGAGGCGGTGCTGGAGGACGCGCACATCCTCCTCACCACGCAGAAGATCTCCAGCATCGAGGAGCTGCTCCCGCTGCTGGAGAAGGTGCTGCAGACCAGCAAGCCGCTGCTGATCGTCGCGGAGGACGTCGAGGGCCAGGCCCTGTCCACCCTGGTGGTCAACTCGCTGCGCAAGACCATCAAGGTCGTCGCGGTGAAGGCGCCCGGCTTCGGTGACCGCCGCAAGGCGATCCTGCAGGACCTGGCGATCGCCACCGGCGGTGAGCTGATCGCGCCCGAGCTCGGCTACAAGCTCGACCAGGTCGGCATCGAGTCGCTGGGCAGCGCCCGGCGCATCGTCGTCGACAAGGAGAACACCACCATCGTCGACGGTGGCGGTAACTCCTCCGACGTCTCCGAACGGGTCTCGCAGATCCGCAAGGAGATCGAGGCGTCCGACTCCGACTGGGACCGCGAGAAGCTGCAGGAGCGGCTGGCGAAGCTCTCCGGCGGCGTCGCGGTGATCAAGGTCGGCGCGGCCACCGAGGTCGAGATGAAGGAGCGCAAGCACCGCATCGAGGACGCCATCGCGGCGACCAAGGCGGCCGTCGAGGAAGGCACCGTCCCCGGTGGCGGCGCGGCCCTCGCGCAGGTCGTCTCGGAGCTCGACGGCAACCTCGGCCTGACCGGCGAGGAGGCGCTCGGCGTCGGCATCGTCCGCAAGGCGCTCGTCGAGCCGCTGCGCTGGATCGCGCAGAACGCCGGCCACGACGGCTACGTCGTGGTGGGCAAGGTCGCCGAGCTGGGCTGGGGCCACGGCCTCAACGCCGCCACCGACGAGTACGTCGACCTGGCCGCGGCCGGCATCATCGACCCGGTGAAGGTGACCCGTAACGCGGTCTCCAACGCCGTCTCGATCGCCGGGCTCCTGCTGACCACCGAGAGCCTCGTGGTGGAGAAGCCGGCCGAGCCGGCCCCCGCCGCCGACGGTGGGCACGGCCACAGCCACGGGCACGGGCACGGCCACCAGCACGGTCCTGGCTTCTGACCCGGGACACCTAAGGGAAAGGCGCGCCTTCCGGGCGCGCCTTTTTCGTGGCACCGCCCGGCCCTGAGCTCCCACTGCCCGGCCCCGAACTTCCGCTGCCCTGCCAGGAGTTCCACAGCCGCGCGTACGCCCCACCCGCGGCCACGAGCTCGTCGTGCGATCCCAGCTCCACGATGCGGCCGTCGGCCATCACCGCCACCCGGTCGGCGTCGTGCGCGGAGAAGAGCCGGTGCGCGATCGCGACCACGGTCCGTCCACTCACCACGGCCGCGAGGGACCTCTCCAGGTCACGGGCGGCCCGCGGGTCGAGCATGGCGGTCGCCTCGTCGAGGACCAGCGTGTGCGGGTCGGCGATCACCAGCCGGGCCAGCGCCACCTGCTGCGCCTGCGCCGGCGACAACAGGTACCCACCGGAGCCGACAAGCGTGTCCAGGCCGTTGGGCAGGGCGTCCACCCAGGTGAGGGCCTGCACCGCGGTGAGCGCGGCCCGGATCTCGCCCTCCTGCGCGGCCGGCCGGACCATGGCGACGTTGTCGCGCAGCGTACCGATGAAGACATGATGTTCCTGGGTGACCAGAGCGACCTCGGTGCGCAGGCGGTCGGGCGGAAGCGCGGCCAGCGGAACGCCGCCCACCGTGACGCTGCCCGAGGTGGGCCGGTGGACGCCGGCCAGCAGACGGCCCAGCGTCGACTTGCCGGCCCCGGAGATCCCGACGACAGCGAGCCGTTCGCCCGGCTCGAGGGCCAGATCGACGCCGTGCAGCACCTCACGTCCGGGCTCGTAGGCGAACCGCACGTCGCGTACCACGATCCGGTTGTCCTGCGGGCGGGAGACGTCACTGCCCGGCGGGACCGGATCGGCCGTCACGCCGAGCAGCCGGGCCAGTGCAGCCGCACCCACCTCCAGTTCGTCGAGCCAGCCGACCAGCCGGTCCAGCGGATCGACCAACTGCTGGACGTAGATCACCGCCGCGGTGAAAGCGCCCAGGGTCACCCGGCCGTGCAGGTAGAGCCAGCCACCGGCGAGGAGGGTGAGCACCATCGGCACCACGTAGCTGATCTCGATCACCGGCCACCAGATGGTCCGCAGGCGCAGCGTGTACCGCTCGGCCCGCCAGGATCGCCGCAGGTCGACGTCGGTGCGTCCGATCCGCTGCCGCTGCCGGCCCAGCGCCTCGACCGTACGGGCGCTCTCCACCGTCTCGGTCAGGCCCTCGGTCACGTCCGAGTAGGCGGCGTTCTGCCGCAGGTAGCCGGCCGGCGCGTGCCGCAGGTACCAGCGTGTCCCGGCCACCATGATCGGCACTCCGATCAGCAGGGGCACCGCGAACACCGGGCTGACCAGTATCAGTGCGCCGACCACGAGACAAAGCGTGATCATCGCGATGAGCGTTTCCGGGACGGCGAAACGGACGCACTTGGACAGTGCGTCCACGTCCCGCGTGGCCCGGGTCAGGAGGTCACCGGTGCCGGCCGCCTCCACCCTGGACAGTGGCAGCGCCAGCACGCGGGTGATGAACTCCTCCCGCAGCCGGGCCAGCACCCGCTCCCCCAGCCGGGCCGAGGCCAGATGCGCGAAACGGATCAGCACCGCCTGGACCAGTACGAACCCTGCGATCGCGAGCGCCAGACGATCCAATGCCGACATCGGTACGCCGTCGTGGACACCCTGCACCAGGTCACCGAGCAGACGCGGGCCCGCCAGGCCGGCCACCGCCGCGGCCACGTGCAGGCAGATCGTGGCCCGGAACAGGGCCGGATACCGGCGGATCAGATCGCGTGCGTACCGGCGGGCCTGCGCGGTACTCGCCACCGGCAACGGCCGGCTCATGACGTCTCCTCGCCGGCTTCCCCACTCTTCTCCTCCGGCGGCGGGTCGTTGTCGCGCAGCACGAGCCGGGCGTAACCCGGTTCGGTGCGCAGCAGTTCGGTGTGCGGACCCGTCGCCACCGCCCGGCCGTTCTCGACGAAGCAGACCCGATCGGCCCGGCTCAGCAGCAACGGGCTGGTGGTGCAGAGCACCGTGGTCCGGCCGGCCCGTGCCGCCCGCAGCCGCTCGGCGATCCGGGCCTCGGTGTAGGCGTCCACCGCGTTCGTCGGCTCCACCAGGATCAGCACCTCCGGATCGGTGACCAGCGCGCGTGCCAGCCGCAGCCGCTGCCGCTGGCCGCCGGAGAACGACCGGCCACGATCGGCCATCACGGTGTCGGCACCGGACGGCAGCGCGTCCACCGCCTCGGTCGCCTCGGCGGCGGCCAGCGCCTCCGGCAGGGTGCCCCGGCCCTCCGGGTCCAGGTCGGAACGCAACCGCCCGGAGAACAGGGCGGCCTCGTTGTCGGCCACGAGGATCCGTTCCCGTACGTCCGACATCGCGGCGGCGGCCAGCGGGACATCACCCAGGATGGCGCCGTCGGCGTACCGGCCGAGACGATCGGCTATCCGGGCCGCGGCGGCGGGAGTCGTGGCGGCGATCGCGGTGAGGCGGCCGGGCGTCACCCGTACGCCCGAATCGGGATCCACCAGCTCGCCCACCGGAAGCGGCCGCGGATCCGGAGGATCCGGAAGATCGCTGCGTTCCCTCAGCATCGTCACCACGCGGCGGCTCGCCACATGGCCGCGGGTGATCTTGTCGATCGCCTCGGTGAGCTGGCGCAGCGGCGCGACCAGGAACGCGGCGTAGGCGTAGAACGCCACGAGCTGCCCCAGGGTGATCCGCCCGTCCACCGCGAAACGTGCACCCAGCCACGTGACCAGCACCAGGAAGACGCCCGGCAGCAGCACCTGCGCCGCCTCCAGCAGCGACTCGATCCGCGCGGTGTGCACGCCGGCCTCGCTCAGCGCCCGCGACTCGGTGCGGTACCGCGCCGCCATCACCGCCTCGCCGCCCACCCCGCGCAGTACCCGCAGCCCGCCGACCAGATCCGCGGCGCGTCCGGTCAGCCGGCCCTGCCGGTCCCGGTAGGCCCTCTGACGCCGGTGCAACGGCGGGATCAAGACCCCCACCACCAACATCAACATGGGTACGCCGACAAGCACCACCAATCCCAGCGGCACCGAACTGTTCAGCAGCAGAATCGTCACGGTGATCACGGCCAGCAGGGAGCCGACACCTCGGGAGGTGATGTCGACCGCACCGCCGATGTGGGTGATGTCCGAGGTGCCGATGGCGACCACCTCACCGGCGGCCAGACGCCGCGGCAGGGTGGAGCCGAGCCGGTTCGCCTGCCGCACCACCACCTGCACCGTCCGGAACGCGGCCGACAGCCAGTTGGTGACCGCGAACCGGTGCCGGGCGATGCCGGTGAGCGCCTGCAGCAGCCCCACACCGAACAGCACCGACGCCCAGGCGGCCAGGGCCGGCCCGTCGCGGGCCACGGCGGCGTCCACAGCCAGGCCGACGACGGCGGGCACCAGTGACTGGCATCCCATCCAGGCGATCGCCAGCAGGGCCGCGACCGCGACCGTCAGGCGGGAACGCCGGATCAGCCAGAGCAGATATCGGGTGGCGGATCGGGAGTCGGGCGTACCGGGATCGGTCACTGGCAGTCTTCGCATCAGGACCCGACGTTAAGGGCCCGGGTGCGCGGAGGCGACCGGTCAGCGATCGACGGGGTTGAAATCCCAGACGTGCGGAGCGCGCGCCACCAGGTTCTCCGGTGGGGTGCGCATGTTCTCCGGGGAGTTGCGCCATTTGGTGATGACGACGATGCGATGATCGGTGGACGAATAGACGTCACTCGACACATGTTGTGGCAGTACCTCCAAGGCAGGCACCGCCGTGTCGCAGACCCAGGCCAGCAGCTCGTCGAAGCCACTACGCGAGGCCCGCACCTCCCACATCCGCGCGATCATGAACGCTTCCTACCCCGGCACACTGACCCCGGTCAAACCCAACCCCGGCCGCACCCGCGCCTCCCGCCATCGTGCGGCACCGTGCTCCCGCCGATCGTTCAGCCGGCAACGTGGTGAGGTGTGGTCCGCATACGGGCGCCAATCACCACGCAGCCGGGACTACGGACGCTGCCTCATTCAGCCGGGAACGCTGATCTCCGTGAGGCTCATCGCCGAATCCGCCGGGAGATCGAGGCGGCTCGGTGCGACGCCGGCCGACACCAGGTGCGAACCGAGCGCGGCCACCATGGCACCGTTGTCCGTGCAGAGGCCCGGCCGCGGTACGCGGACCGCGATCCCGTATCGCGACGCACGCTCCTCGGCCAGCACCCGCAGCCGCGAATTCGCCGCCACCCCACCCCCGATGACCAGGGTGTTCACTCCGTTCGACCGGCACGCGTCGATCGCCTTCGCGGTCAGCACATCACAGACCGCCTCCTGGAAACTCGCCGACACGTCCGCCACCGGCACCGGCTCCCCGGCCCGTTCCCGGCTCTCCACCCAGCGGGCCACCGCCGTCTTGAGCCCCGAGAACGAGAAGTCGAACCGGTGCGCGGCAAGATCCTTCGGCGCGGTCAGGCCCCGCGGGAACGCGATCGAACCCGGATCGCCGTCGCGCGCCGACCGGTCGATGATCGGACCTCCCGGGAAGCCGAGGCCGAGCAGCCGGGCCACCTTGTCGAAGGCTTCGCCGGCGGCGTCGTCGATGGTCGCGCCGAGCGGGGTGACGCCCGCCGTCAGATCGTCGACCAGCAGCAGCGACGAGTGTCCGCCGGACACCAGCATCGCCACCGCCGGCTCGGGCAGCGGGCCGTGCTCCAGAGTGTCCACCGCCACGTGCGCGGCCAGGTGGTTGACGCCGTAGATCGGCTTCTCGGCGGCAAGTGCATAGCCTTTCGCGGCCGCCACCCCGACGAGCAGTGCACCGGCCAGACCGGGTCCACTGGTGACCGCGATCGCGTCGACGTCGGCGAGGGTCACCCCGGCCTCGTCGAGGGCCCGCTGCATGGTCGGGACCAGTGCCTCCAGGTGCGCGCGACTGGCCACCTCGGGCACCACCCCGCCGAACCGGGCATGCTGGTCCACGCTGGACGCGAGCGCGTCGGCGAGCAGGGTGTGCCCGCGTACGATGCCGACACCGGTCTCGTCGCAGGAGGTCTCGATCCCGAGAACCAGGGGTTCGTCACGCATTGCGCATCATCACCAGGGCGTCCGTGTTGCTGGGTTGGTAGTAGCCGCGCCGGATGCCGACCGGCTCGAAGTCGTAACTCCCGTAGAGCCGCTGCGCCGGGGCGTTGTCGACCGCCACCTCGAGCAGCGTCTTGCGGGTACCGCGGCGGGCCGCCTCGGCGAGCAGCGCCTCCAGCAGCACCCGGCCGAGACCACGGCGCTGAGCGTCCCGGCGGACCGCGATGTTCTGCACCCACGACTCGTGTTCGTCCACGACGGACAGACCGGCGTAACCGATCACACTCCCGTTGTCATCGAGCGTCACGAGATAGAACTGACCGGTCGCCAGTTCGTTCCAGAACATCGCTGCCGACCACTTCTCCGGACCGAAGAGATCCTCCTCGATCGGCAGCACCTCCTCGATGTGCCACCAGCGGAAACGCTCCGTCACCGATCCGGGGGTCATCGGGTCAGCACCGATTTGCGGGCCGACGGCTCGACCGCGTCCGGCCGGCGCAGGTACAGCGGGGTGAGCGCCTCACCCGGTGCGCCCTGCCGGATCCGGTCGGCCGCGAAGGCGACCAGGGCGGCACCCGGCGGGTAGAGCAGGTGCTCCTCGACCGGCAGCCCGAACACGTCGCCGTACTTCAGAGCGCCCTCACCGGCGGCCCGATCGGCCAGGTCGGTCATGGTCGTACCCCCGGGGATCAGCACGCCCGCCGGAAGCGCCCCGCCGACCGCGCCCCGCAGCAGCACCGCGACGTCGGCGGGCTTGGCAACCTCGGGACCGGTCAGCCGCTCGCCGTCGGCATACGTCGCGAAGTAGACCTCACGCCGCCGCGCATCGGTGGCGATCAGTACGCGTCCCGGACCCGCCGCCCGCCCCAGGGCATCGAGCGAGCACACCCCGTAGGTGGGGATGCCCAGCGCCTGCCCCATGCTCGCCGCGGTGGCCAGGCCGACCCGCAAGCCGGTGAACGGCCCCGGCCCCAGCCCGGCGACGATCGCGGTGAGGTCGCGCGGACGGTGACCGGAGTCGGCGAGGACCGCGGCGATCTCCGGGGCGAGCTTCTCCCCGTGGGCGCGCGGATCGACGGTGCGCCGCTCGGCCACACCGGCCAAACCGTCCGCGGTCACCTCGACGAGCGCGGCGGTCGACGCGGGTGTTGCGGTGTCCAGAGCGAGTACAAGCACAGCGAAAACCCTAGACCGTGGCCTTCGGGTCCCAGTCGATGACCGGCCGGCCGCCGTCGGCGAGTGCCTTGTTCGCCGCGCTGAACGGCCGGCTGCCGAGGAACCCCACCCGATTCAGGGGGCTCGGGTGGCCGGCCTCCAGGATCGCGTGCGCCGGGTTGGTGACCAGCACCGCCTTCTTCTTCGCGTAGCTGCCCCAGAGCATGAAGACGATCCGCTCGTCACGCTCGTTCAGCGCCTTGATGGTGGCGTCGGTGAACGCCTCCCAGCCCTTGTTGCCGTGCGAGCCCGCCTTGCCCGCCCGGACCGTCAGAACCGCGTTGAGCAGCAGTACGCCCTGCTTCGCCCACCCGGTCAGGTCGCCGCCGGCCGGCTTGGGCACGTTCAGATCCTCGTTGAGCTCCTTGAAGATGTTGCTCAGCGACGGCGGCCGGCGCACCCCGTCACGCACGCTGAAGCTCAAGCCGTGCGCCTGACCGGGGCCGTGATAGGGGTCCTGACCGAGGATCAGCACGCGGGTCTGAGCCGGTGAGCACAGCCGGTACGCCGCGAACAGGTCCTCCACCGGCGGGTAGACGGTCTGCGTCGCGTATTCCTCGGCCACCCACTCACCCAGAGCGGTGGTCGCGGCGGCGTCGAGGTGGGGGGTCAGCTCGGCTCGCCACTCGGCCGGCAGCTGCTCGATCAGGTTCACATGGTCTCCAGTCGGTGTGCCCAGTCGCCACCGTGCGGCAGCAATTCGACGGTGCGGGTGTCGTCGTCCAGCCGGTCCAGACGGACCTGCAGGTATTCGTCGTTGAGTTGCTCCACCAGACCGACGCCCCACTCGACGACGGTGACCGCGTCGTCGGCCGAGGCGTCCAGGTCGAGGTCGTCGATTTCGGCGCGCGGATCCGGCCGGTCGCCGAGACGATAGGCGTCCGCGTGCACCAGCGGGACCGGGCCCCGGTGCACCCGGGCGATCACGAACGTCGGCGAGGTGATCGGCCCCTGCACGCCCAGACCGGCGCCGATGCCCTGCGCCATGGCCGTCTTGCCGGCGCCGAGCGGCCCGGTGAGCAGCACCAGGTCACCGGGGCGCAGCACACCCGCGAGGCGCCGCCCGAACTCACGGGTGTCCTCGACGGTCTTCAGCTTCACGTCAGTTTCTCCAGGAAGGGGATCAGCGCGGCGTTGACCTGATCGGCCTTCTCCAGCATCACCACATGGCCGCTGTTCTCGATCTTGAGCAGCTCGGCCTCGGGCAGGTTCTCGATGATCTGCTCGGAGTGGGTCACCGGAGTCAGATAGTCACGGTCTCCGACGACGACCAGCACCGGGACACCGCGCAACGCGGAGAGCGCCGGAAACCGGTTGTGCGTGTAGAGGGTCTGCAGGTATTTCGTCAGGGTCTCCGCCGACGTCCTCGAATTCATGCTCTCCACGAACGTCACCAGCGACGGGCTGGGTTTGGTCTCGCCGAACCCGTACCGCCGGGTCAGCAGCCAGGCCAGGTCCGACGATGCGACCCGGGCGCGGTCGATGGTGCCGCCGCCGAGCTGGGCGGCCTTGTCCCAGAGCGGGAAGAACGGTGCGCTCACCCGGGCGACCACGTTGGTGATGCCCAGCTTGGCCTTGTCGAAGAGTCCCGCCGAGGTCGAGATCAGAACCACGCCGGTCACCCGGTTACCGAACCAGGCCGGGAACTGCTCGGCGAATGCCATGATCGTCATGCCACCCATCGAGTGGCCGACCAGGATGATCCGGCCCTCCGGAACCGCCTCGGTCAGCACCGCGGCCAGTGAACGGCCGAGCGCGGCCAGATCATAGGTGCCGGACCTCAGTTTGCTGGACCGGCCGTGACCCGGCTGGTCGTAGAAGACCAGCCGGTGCGAACCATGCTCGGCGAGCGCCTTGCGCTGGAAGTAGAAGGTGCCCATGTCGAGGGCGAACCCGTGCACGAAGACGATGGTCGGCTCGTCGGGCGCGCCCTCCGGCTCGATGATCTCGACGTGCAGGTCGGTGCCGTCGGCCGCGGTGACCGTCAGCTCCTTGTCGAAGGGCTGGTCGCCGAAGGGCTCCTCGACGAAGGGGTCACCGGGTGCGTTGACCGAGCGGCGCACCAGCGCACGCTCCACGGCGAACGCGGTGGCCAGACCGGCCGCGGCCACACCGACCACGGCCCCGAATATGCCGGCGTTCTTGGCGACCCGCGAACGCTTCCTCATCGGGCTGCCTCCCCGACGTAGTGACGTGGCACCCGGCTGCTGCCGAACCGCGTGACGATCTCGTAGTTGATCGTGCCGGTGGCGGCCGCCCAGTCGTCGGCGGTCGGTTCGCCGTCGTCGCCCGGGCCGAACAGCGTCGCCACATCGCCGGCGGTCACCGGCTCGTCGCCGACGTCGACGACCATCTGGTCCATGCAGACCCGCCCGGCGATCCGGGCCGTGGTGCCGCCCACCCGGACCGGGCCGGCACTGGACGCGTGCCGGGGCACCCCGTCCCCGTATCCCAGCGGCACCACCGCCAGCGTCGTCTCGCGCGTCGTCGTGTAGGTGAGCCCGTAGGACACACCCTGCCCGGCCGGCACCCGCTTGGCGAGCATCACCCGTGCCCGGGCCGTCATGGCCGGCCGCAGGCCGTAGGTCTCCCCCGCGATCGGCGACAGGCCGTACGCCGCGATACCGGCCCGGACCAGGTCGAAGTGCGTGTCCGGCCGGGTCAGCAGGGCGGCCGAGTTGGCGATGTGCCGATATCGCGGCTCGATGCCGTAGGAGGCGGCCAGCGCCAGCCCTTCGTGGAAGGCGGCCAGCTGACGGTCGATCGACTCGTGGCCCGGCTCGTCGGCGCAGGCGAAGTGGCTCCACACGCCGACCGCCTCCAGGTCACCGGAGGCGTGGGCCTTTGCTGCCGCCTCCAGCAGGGCCGGCCACTCGGCGGCGACCGCGCCGCCACGGGACAGGCCGGTGTCGAGCTTGAGGTGCGCCCGGGCCGGGCGGCCGGCCCGGCGGGCGGCGGCCACCAGCTCGTCGATCAGGCCGGTGCTCGCGGCGCCCAGCTCGACGCCGGCTCCGACCGCCTCGTGCAGCGCCAGGCCGGGGGTCAGCAGCCAGGCCAGGACCGGCGCGTCGATGCCCGACCGGCGCAGTGTGAGCGCCTCGTCGAGGGTGGCGACGCCCAGCCAGGCGGCGCCACCGGCGAGCGCGGCCCGGGCGGACGGCACCAGGCCGTGCCCGTAGCCGTCGGCCTTGACCGCCACCAGCACCTCGGCTGAGGTGCGGGCGCACAGCATCGCGACGTTGTCCCGGATCGCGTCCAGATCGACGCGGACTTCGGCCTGCCACATGCCTCCACCCTACTGAGGCGTATGACAATTTCATTCGGTCAGGCCAGGACACCGCCGCTCGCCCCGGCGGGATCCGGCGCGGTTCGGCGCGGCCCGGAACCCGGCTCCGTTCGGTCAGGCCAGGACACCGGCCAGTACGGTTCGCAGAGCGGAGGCCACGGCCGGTGCGGTGACCGGCCCGTCCTCAGCCGCGCGACGACCGGCCAGTCCGTGCACGTAGGCGGCGGCCACCGCGGCACGTACCGCGGGAAGCCCCGCCGCCAGCAGCGAGCCCAGCAGTCCGGCCAGCACGTCCCCGCTGCCCGCGGTGGCAAGCGCCGGGCTGCCGGTGGGATTGGCCCAGATCTCCCCCGACGGGGTGGCGACGATGGTCCGGTCGCCCTTCAGCAGCACCACCGCGTTCGTCCACGCGGCCAGCCGGGCCGCCGCACCGGCGCGGTCCGAGCCGGGTGCCTCCCCGGCCAGCCGCTTGAACTCACCGTCGTGCGGGGTCAGCACGAGCGGGGCGTCACGGCGCAGATCATCCGCGTGCTCACCGCCGACCAGCAGGTTGATCGCGTCCGCGTCGAGCAGGACCGGGAGCGGGGTGGCCAGCACGCTGCGCAGCGCTGTACGGGCTTCGTCGCCGGTGCCGAGGCCGGAGCCGCAGACCCAGGCCTGCACCCGGCCGGCGTCGGCCACCCGGTCCGCGACCACCACGGACGGATGGGCGCGGACCACCTCGCGGTGGGCGCTGCCCGCGTACCGCACCATGCCGGCCGGCCCGGCCAGGGCGCCCGCGGTGGAGAGCAGCGCGGCACCCGGATAGAACGCCGAGCCGGTGGCCAGGCCGACCACACCGCGGGTGTACTTGTCCGAGGTCGCGCCCGGACGGGGCCACCAGGACGCGATGTCGGCCGAGTCCGGGACCCGGGCCGCGGGGTCGCCGGTCAGAGCCGGGCCGAGTCCGATGTCCACCAGGTCGACCTGGCCGCACCGCTGTGCGGCGGGGCCGAGTACGTGGGCGACCTTGAGGCAGCCGAAGGTGACCGTGACGTCGGCGGTGACCGCCTCACCGGGCACGTCGCCGGTGTCCACGGTCACGCCACTTGGTACGTCGACCGCCACCACCGGTGCGCGTCCGCCGGTCCGGCCGCGCAGTCCGCCCAGTTCCCGCACGAGTGCGACGGCATCGGCACGCAGCCCGCCGCTCGCTCCGATCCCGACGATGCCGTCCAGTACCAGATCGGAACGTTCCGGCAGGTCACGGGTGCTGAAGCCGCCCGCCTGACGGAGCGCGGCCAGGCCGGCCAGGTGCACTCGTTCCGGGGTCAGCAGCAGCGCCCGGACCTGGGCGCCCCGCCTCGCGAGCGCGGCACCGGCGTAGAGCGCGTCACCGCCGTTGTCACCGCTGCCCACCAGCAGCAAGACCCGGGCCCCGTAGACGCCGCCGGTCTCCTCCAGCAGCAGGGCGCAGCGCCGGGCCAGACCGGCCGCCGCACGCTGCATCAGGGCGCCCTCGGGCAGGGTCGCCATCAGGTTCTTCTCGGCCGCCCGTACATCGGCGACCCGCCACGCCTGCCGCATGCGTCCCTCCCCGTTCCTAGTTCGCCTCTGCCACCACCATCGCCGAGGCGATCCCGCCGTCGTGCGACAGCGACAGATGCCATCGGGCGATGCCTCGCTCGGTCGCCGCGGCGGCGACCGTACCGGAAACGGTCAACCAGGGACGGCCGTCCGGATCGGTGACGATCTCGCAGTCGTGCCAGCGCATGCCGTTCGGCGCACCGAGCGCCTTGGCAACGGCCTCCTTGGCCGCGAACCGGGCGGCGAGCGACTCGGCCGACCGTGGACTCCCCGACGTGGTATGCCGCTCGGCCTCGGTGAAGAGCCGCCCGGAAAGCATCGGGGTCCGCTCCAGCGCACGGGCGAACCGTTCCACCAGGACGACGTCGATACCGACAGACACGATCACACCGGTCACCATATCGGCGCATCCGGTCACCTTCCCGGGCCCGCCCGCCTATCAGGACGTCACTGCGTACGCAAGGCCTGTGGACGGTCGTCCACAGGCCAGGGCACGGGCCGGATCCCGGCCTCTAGCGTCGGCGCATCCCCTCGTCCCCATGGAGGTCCGCCCGATGAATCCCGACTTCGAGGTCGACGCCGAAAGCCTGCTTCAGGACGCGGCGGCGGTGACCGGACTCGCCGGCCGGGTGGCCGCATCCGCCGCCTCGGCCCCTACCGCCGACCCGGCCCCACGCTGGGCCACCACCGGTGCCGCGGAGCTCGCCGCGGACTCCGCGCGGCGCCTGACCGCCCTGCTCGGCCAGGATGTCGCCGGGACCGCCGAACGGATCAGGGCGGCCACCGCGGCATACCAGCAGGCCGACGCCCGTGCCGCGGCCCGCCTCCGGACGGCTCGATGAACGCCGTTGACACCACGGCGGTCACCTACGCCAAGCTCCGGGCCACCGACCCGGCACGCTGGCGGGCCACCGCCCTCGCCTGGCGGCGGTGGGCCGCTCTGGCGGGGGCGCTGTGCTCGGAGTTCGGCCCGCTGCTGGACGGTCTGCGCGCGTCGTGGTCCGGCCCGGCAGCCGAGGCCGCGACGGCCTGGCTCGGCGCGCTCCGCGGCCGGCTGGCCTTCCTCCGAGTGGTGTGCTGGCGGGCCGACCAGGCGCTCAGCGAGTTCGCCGCGGCCCTCGGCCGGGCCCGCGCTCTCCTCGACCGGGCACGTGCGGCAGCCGGGCACTCCGGTCTGGACATCGACGATCACGGTACGGTCCGCGGCCGGCCGGAGGCGGGACAGGCGATCCGGTCCGTCGCCGCCGACCTGGGCGCCGCTCTCGCCGTGGCCGCGCAGGCCGACGCCACCGCGGCCGCCCGGCTCGGCCCACTCGCCGAGGTGCCGGCCGTGCCGGTCGCGAAGTCCTTCCCGGCGTGCGGCGCCCCGCCCGCCGAGGTCCGGCGCTGGTGGGAGCAGTACACCCCGGCCGAGCGCAACTGGCTGCTGGTAACCGAACCGGCCGCGCTCGCCGGCGTCGACGGCATCCCGATCGCTGACCGGGACATCGCGAACCGGCTCCTGCTCGACGACCACCGCCGTCAGCTGGACCGGCTGCGGGCGGCCGGCACCGACCCGGACCGCGTACGGGACCTGCGCACCGGACTGGACCGGCTGACCGCGCGCCTGGAGGAGGAGGGCACGCCCCGGGCGTACCTGGTGGATCTGGGCCTGGACGGTGAGGGCCGGGCCGTGGTCGCGTTCGGCGACCCGGACCGTTCCGCCAATGTCCTCACCCATGTGCCCGGCATGACCTCGGATCTGAAGTCTCTGGGTGGTGAGCTGAGCCGGGCCGAGCGGGTCGCCGTCCGGGCCGGCGAGCTGGGGCCGGGCCGCGCCACCAGCGCGGTGCTGTGGCTCGACTACGACGCCCCGGATTTTGTGCCCGAGGCCGCCTCGGCCCGCCAGGCACGCGACGGGGCGCCGCATCTGACCCGTTTCCAGGAGGCGCTGCGGGTCACGCACGAGGGCGAGCCGGCGCATCAGACGGTCCTCGGGCACAGTTACGGCTCGCTGGTGGTCGGCAAGGCCGCGGCGGCCGGTGGGCTGCCCGCCGACGCGGTGGTCTTCGTCGGTTCACCCGGTGTCGGGGTGGACTCGGCGTCCCAGCTCCAGTTCCCGGCCGATCAGGTGTGGGCGACGACGTCGGTGAGCGATCCGATCCGGTACGCGGCGGCCGCACCGAAGGAGTTGCTGCTGCCGGATCTCCCCGGCAGCAAGCGGCATCTGTGGTTCGGCCGGGACCCGAGTCAGCCCGGTTTCGGCGCCCGGGTCTTCCCGAGCCAGCTCGACGCCGGTCACCTCGGTTACTGGGATCGTGGCGAGCCGACCCTCGACGCCCTCACCCGGATCACCCTGGGCGGGACGCCGTGAGCCGGCTGTTCAGCCCGCGATCATTCGACGGTGACCGACTTGGCCAGGTTGCGGGGCTGGTCCACGTCATAGCCGCGGGCCGAGGCGATCTCGCAGGCGAGGATCTGCAGCGGCACCGTGGTCATCAGCGGCGCGAGCAGGGTTGGCGTGTGCGGCACCGAGATCAGGTGGTCAGCGAACTGCCGGACGTCCTCGTCGCCCTCCTCGGCGATCACGATGGTGCGGGCACCACGGGCGCGCACCTCCTGGATGTTCGAGACCACCTTGTCGCGCATCACCCCGCGGCCCTGCGGCGACGGCACCACGCAGACCACCGGGGTGCCCTTGTCGATCAGCGCGATCGGGCCGTGCTTGAGCTCACCGGCGGCGAAGCCCTCGGCGTGGATGTAGGCGAGCTCCTTGAGCTTGAGCGCACCCTCCAGCGCCACCGGGAAACCGACGTGCCGGCCGATGAAGAGCATCGTCGACGCCGTCTTGAGGTCCCGGCCGAGAGCCCGCACCTCTTCCATCCGGCCGAGCAGGTCACGGAGGTTGTCCGGGGTCCGGCGCAGGCGCGAGACCACGGCGGCGACCTCGTCGGCGTACATCACGCCGCGGATCTGGGCCAGGTGCAGGCCGATCAGGTAACAGGCGACCAGCATGGTGAGGAACGCCTTGGTGGAGGCCACCGCGATCTCCGGGCCGCCGTGGGTGTAAAGGACGGCGTCGGACTCACGCGGGATGGTGGAGCCGTTGGTGTTGCAGATGGCGAGGACGCGGGCCTTCTGCTCCTTGGCGTGCCGGATCGCCATCAGGGTGTCCATGGTCTCGCCGGACTGGCTGATCGCGATCACCAGTGTGGACCGGTCAAGGATCGGGTCGCGGTAACGGAACTCGCTGGCCAGCTCCACCTCGCACGGAATGCGCACCCAGTGCTCGATGGCGTACTTGGCGACCATGCCGGCGTGGTACGCGGTACCGCACGCGACGATGAAGACCTTGTCGACGTCGCGCAGGTCCTGATCGGTGAGGCGGACCTCGTCCAGGATGATCTCGCCGCGCTCGGAGAGCCGCCCCAGCAGGGTCTCCGCGATGGCCTGCGGCTGTTCGGCAATCTCCTTGAGCATGAAGTACTCGTATCCGCCCTTCTCGGCGGCCGAGGCGTCCCAGTCGATGTGGAACTCGGTGCCGGTGGCCGGGGTCCCGTCGAAGCCGGTGATCTCGATGCCGGCCGGGGTGATCAGGACCACCTGGTCCTGGCCCAGCTCGATCGCTTCCCGGGTGTGCTCGATGAAGGCGGAGACGTCGCTGGCGAGGAAGTTCTCCCCGTTGCCGCGGCCGACCACGAGCGGCGAGTTGCGCCGGGCCGCGACGACCGCGTCGGGCACCTCGACGTCCACGGCGAGCAGGGTGAAGGCACCCTCGAGCCGCTTGGCCACACGGCGCATGCCCTCGGCGAGCAGGGCCGGGCCGTCCTCGGCACCGGATTCGCGCAGCGCGCGCATCTCGGCGGCGAGCAGGTGGGCCGCGCACTCGGTGTCGGTGTCGCTGCGGAACTCGACGCCGGTCGCCTCGAGCTCGGTGCGCAGGCGGCCGAAGTTCTCGATGATGCCGTTGTGGATGACGGCGACCCGGCCGTCGACGGAGACGTGCGGGTGGGCGTTACGGTCGGTGGGGCCGCCGTGGGTGGCCCAGCGGGTGTGCCCGATGCCGGTGACGCCGGCCTCGATGCCGTCGCCGACGCGTTCGGCGAGCGCCTTCTCCAGATTGGCGAGCTTGCCCGCCTTCTTCTCGGTCTTGACCAGGCCGCTGTCGATGATGGCGACGCCCGCGGAGTCGTAACCGCGGTACTCAAGGCGGCGGAGCCCGTCGATGACGATACTCAACGCCGGACGATTCCCTACGTATCCCACGATCCCACACATGCCGGGCAGCCTAACCGACTTTCGCTCAATCGTCATGCTCGGGAAGCGCAGTTATGAGCATCGTATGTGATCGGAACCCTAGTCCAGCCACCTCGGCAGCTCTCTCGTCCATACGGGTGGTTGATCCGCACCGTGCGGCGCTGGCGTACCGTCGGAATTCGGTGCCCCCACCGGGAGGAAAGATGAGCGATCCGAGCGAGCCCCGGCAACCGCCCCGGCCACCCCAGTTCACGCCGCCGCCGGACTACCCGCCGACCGCTCAGTTCCCGACGGTGGGCTCCGACCCCAACGCCGGCTACCAGCCACCGCCTCCCGGATACGGCACTCCTCCCGGATACGGCACTCCTCCCGGATACGGCACGCCGCCACCGCCGCCCGGATACGCGCCCCCTCCGCCGGCGCCCGGCTACGGGGCTCCGCCACCAGGCTACGAGCCCCGGCCCCCGCGCCGCAGCAATGCGCCACTGATCGCCCTCGTCCTGGCGGTCACGCTGCTGCTCTGCGGCGGTGTGGTGACGGCCGCGGTGATGCTGGTCAACAAGGCCACCGAGAAGGCTGAGGAGATTGCTCAGCCGATCATCAACCCGACGCTTCCGGAGCTCCCGACCGAAGGCCCGGATCTGCCTGCCCTGCCCACCGACCTCCCGGACGTGCCGGCGCTGCCCACCGACATTCCCGGGCTCGGCGAGGGCAAGGAGATCAGCGTGACCTACGAGGTCACCGGGGACGGTACGGCCGAGATCCTCTACATGGAGAAGCTGGACGGCACCCCCAAGCGGGTCGGCAACGCGAAACTCCCGTGGAAGCTCACGACCACGATGAAGGGCCCGGCCGTGGTCTCGGTCATCGCCGTGCGCACCGGCCTCGACCCGGGTTCGATCAGCTGCCGGGCCACCGTGGAGGGCGAGCAGGTCGCCCAGCACGACGCGGAGGGCACCCTGGCGACCGCCAACTGCTACAAAGTCATCATCGATTAGAGGGAGCACGGTGACCACGTCCACTCCGGCGGACCCGCTCGTCACACGGATGCGCCCGTTCGGCACCACGATCTTCGCCGAGATGTCGGCACTCGCGGTCCGCACCGGGGCGGTCAATCTCGGACAGGGCTTCCCCGACACCGACGGCCCGCCGGAGATGCTGGCCGCGGCCGCCGAGGCGCTCGCCACGGGGGCCAACCAGTACCCACCCCTGGCCGGCATCCCACCACTGCGCGCTGCCATCGCCGCGCACGAGCGGCGGTTCTGGGGCCTGGAACGGGATCCGGACACCGAGGTGGCGGTCACCGCCGGGGCCACCGAGGCGGTCGCGGCCGCGATTCTCGCTCTGTGCGAGCCGGGTGACGAGGTCGTCTGCTTCGAGCCGTACTACGACTCGTACGCCGCCTCGATCGCCCTGGCCGGTGCCGTCCGGCGGCCGGTCACGCTGCGGCCGGGCCCGGCCGGGCGGTACGAGTTCGATCCCGGCGAGCTGCGGGCGGCATTCGGCGGGCGGACCCGTCTGGTGCTGCTCAACTCGCCGCACAACCCGACCGGCAAGGTCTTCACACCGGCCGAGCTGGAGCTGATCGCCGGCCTGTGCCGGGAGTTCGACGTCTTCGCCGTCACCGACGAGGTGTACGAGCACCTGGTCTTCCCGGACGCCGCGGCGCCGCACGTGCCACTCGCCTCGCTGCCCGGCATGCGCGAGCGGACGCTACGCATCTCGTCGGCCGGGAAGACGTTCTCCTGCACCGGCTGGAAGGTCGGCTGGGCCACCGGCCCGGCCCGGCTGGTCTCGGCGTTGCTACGGGTCAAGCAGTTCCTGACCTTTGTCAACGGCGCGCCGCTGCAGCCCGCCGTGGCGGTGGCACTGAACCTGCCCGACTCGTACTTCACCAGCTTCACCGCCGGCCTGCGGGAGCGCCGGGACCGTCTGGTCGCCGGCCTCACCGAGGCCGGTCTGGCCGTCCTGCCGTCCGAGGGCACCTACTTCGTGACCGCCGACATCCGCCCGGCCGGCGGCACCGACGGCGTCGCGTTCTGCCGGGAGCTACCGGCCCGCTCCGGGGTGGTGGCGGTGCCGACCCAGGTCTTCTACGACCATCAGGAAGCGGGCCGGCACCTCATCCGTTTCGCCTTCTGCAAACGCCTCGAGGTGATCGACGAGGCGGTCCGCAGGCTGAAGGGCTAGGCACCGGCTGGGGCCCCGCGGCGCCCGGCGGGCCCCCGCGGCAGCCCGGCCGGCTCTCGCTGGACTGACCGAGCCCGGCCGGCTCTCGGTGGACTGACCCGTTGGCATCCGCTGGACCGACCGGCCGGCATCCGCTGGACTGGACCGGCTAGGCGGGGCTGGCGGCCTGCACCTCGTCGGCGATCCGCTCGGCCACACTGCGCGCCTGCTCCTCGGTGGCGGCCTCGACCATCACCCGGACCAGCGGCTCGGTGCCGGACGGCCGCAGCAGCACCCGCCCGGTCTCGCCGAGCTCGTTCTCGGCCAGCGCGACGGCGGCCTGCACGGTCGGCGCGGCGGCACCCGCGTCCCGGTCGCCGACCCGCACGTTGATCAGGACCTGCGGCAGCTTGTGCACAACGGCGGCCAGGTCGGCAAGCGACTTGCCGGACGCTGCGATCTGGGCCATCAGGTGCAGGCCGGTGAGTACGCCGTCGCCGGTGGTGGCGAAGGCCGGCATGACGATGTGGCCGCTCTGCTCGCCGCCGAGCGCGAGGTCGCCGTTCGCCAGCTCCTCGAGCACGTAACGGTCGCCGACCTTGGTCTCCAGCAGCCGGATGCCGGACTGCTTCATGGCGATCCGCAGACCCAGGTTGCTCATCACGGTGGCGACGACGGTGTCGTCGGTGAGGGTGCCGGCGTCGCGCATGGCCAGCGCCAGGATCGCGATGATCTGGTCGCCGTCGATGACCTCGCCGGTGGCGGTGACGGCGAGGCAGCGGTCGGCGTCGCCGTCGTGTGCCAGGCCGAGGTCGGCTCCCTCGCGGAGCACCGCCTCGATCACCTTGTCGAGGTGGGTGGAGCCGCATTCCTCGTTGATGTTGTAGCCGTCCGGGTCGGCGTGGATGGCGATGACCTCGGCGCCGGCTTCCCGGTAGGCCACCGGCCCGACCTCGCTGGCCGCCCCGTTGGCGCAGTCGACGACGACCTTGATGCCGTCCAGCCGGTGCGGTAGCGATTCGATGAGGTGCCTGATGTAGTGCTCAGCACCGTCGAGCAGGTCGTTGACCCGGCCGATTCCGCCGCCGGTGGGCCGCCCGATCAGGCCGTGGCCGTCCGCGACCGCCTTCTCGATGCGTTCCTCGAGCTCGTCAGGCAGCTTGGTCCCGCCGGACGCGAAGAGCTTGATGCCGTTGTCCGGCATGGGGTTGTGCGACGCGGAGAGCATCACGCCCAGGTCAGCGTTGGTCTGCCCGACCAGGTACGCGACCGCCGGCGTCGGGAGGACGCCGACTCGAACCACGTGAGCGCCGGCACTGGTCAGACCCGCGACGACGGCGGCTTCAAGCATCTCGCCACTGGCCCGGGGGTCACGCCCCACGATGGCGAGCGGCGGGTGGCTGCCGTCCGACTCGACCAGCACCCGTGCGGCCGCGACCGCGACCGAGAGTGCCAGTTCCGGGGTGAGCAGATCGCCGTTCGCGAGGCCGCGAACGCCGTCAGTGCCGAAGAGTCGCCCCATGGCGGCTTCCTTTCGCCGGTAAATACGACCTCTAGCCTGCATCAGCGTTCGGCTGGTCACGAGTACCGGAACGGCTAGTTGGGGAGGGAGGTGATGCAAACATCGACGGCCGAGCACATCCCCCGGTCGGGAGACGTACTCGGCCGTCGAGACAGACCGAGGCGCAAAATCAGCGCTTCGAGTACTGCGGAGCCTTACGGGCCTTCTTGAGACCGTACTTCTTGCTCTCCTTGACGCGGGCGTCACGGGTCAGGAAGCCGGCCTTCTTGAGGGCGGGACGGTCGTCCGGGTCGCTCTCGATGAGCGCACGGGCGATCGCGAGGCGGAGGGCGCCGGCCTGGCCGGTGATGCCACCACCGCGGAGGTTCGCGATGACGTCGAACTGCTCGGTGCGCTCGGCGGTCACCAGCGGCTCGCGGATCAGCTGCTGGTTGACCTTGCTGGGGAAGTAGTTCTCCAGGTCACGGCCATTGCAGGTGATCTTGCCGTTGCCGGGGACGAGGCGCACCCGGACGATGGCCTCCTTGCGGCGGCCAACGGTCTGAATCGGACGGCCACCGGGGCGCGGGGCGCGGACCGGGGCCGGCGCGGCCGTCTCGACGACGACGACCGTCTCAGCGGGCTCCTCGACGGTCTCGACGACCTCGGGCTCGATGATGTCGGACATGCTGCTGCCTTCTCCCGCGCTCACTGCGCGATCTGCTTGATTTCGAACGGCTGGGGCTGCTGAGCGGCGTGCGGGTGCTCAGCGCCCGGGTAGACCTTCAGCTTCTTGATGATCTGCCGCGCGAGCTTGTTGTGCGGGAGCATGCCCTTGACGGCCAGCTCGATCGCCTTCTCGGGGCGCTTGGAGAGCAGCTCCTCGTAGCCGACCTGCTTCAGACCACCCGGGTAACCGGAGTGGCGGTAGGCGACCTTGGTCTGCCGCTTGTTGCCGGTCAGGGCGACCTTGCCGGCGTTGATGATCACTACGAAGTCGCCGGTGTCGACGTGCGGGGCGAACGTCGGCTTGTGCTTGCCACGCAGAAGGCTCGCGGTGTGGGTGGCCAGGCGACCCAGAACGACGTCAGAAGCGTCGATAATGTGCCACTGACGCTCGATCTCACCCGGCTTCGGGCTGTACGTACGCACAGAATTACCTTGTCTCGTCGTCGGTCTGGGGGCGCGCGCTGGTCGCATCGACTGGATGCGTCAAGCGTCCCCGCATAGGGACCACGCGCAGCTGTCGCACAACAGCAGGCAACGATACCCGGCTGCGCGGCTCGTGGTCAAAACGGGCAGTGTCCAGGGCACTGACCGTCCGGCGAGCGTTCTGGTTGCAAACACTCAGCCCTAGCGGAACCCCAAACGTCGACCAGCATACTCCGCGCTGCGGGCACACCCGAAGCGGGTGGTGCAACCCCGGCCCGCCTGACTTTGCAGGCTCGAAACAAATGGGACGCTCACCGGAAATTCCACCCCGGCACGCTTCCTGCATGGCCATCGGTGCGGACCCCAGAGCGACGCGGCCCGGCATTGGCCGATGCCGCGCCCTCGGGCGCACCATGGAGAGACCACCGTCAGGGTTGAGGACGGACCTGACGGTGTTCACCGAGCCGGCTCGCCGGATCGGTGGGGAGAAGTCGCGGCGTGCCCCGGACGGAGGCATGGCGAAGAACGCAAGCGTGACGTGGGAGCGGGTCTACGCTGAGGACGGCGGGCTTCGAGCGTGCCCTTCGGTGGACCGTTCGGCCACGCCGCGACTTCTCGACCCGGGGATCGGATGACCGACCGGACCCCGGGCGCCCGGCGGGCGGTGCTGACGGCCGCCGCACTGTCCGAGCCGGCCGCCGCACTGTCCGGCTACACCGTCGGCGTGACCGCTGATCGCCGCAACGATGAACTGGGCACCCTGCTCGAGGCACGCGGAGCCCGGGTCGTGCTCGCCCCGGCACTGCGAATCGTCCCCATCTCCGACGACGCCGAGTTGCGTGCCGCCACCCGCGCCTGCCTCGAAACCCCGCCTGACGTCGTGCTGGTCAACACCGGTATCGGCATGCGGGGCTGGTTGGAGGCGGCGGAAAGCTGGGGGCTGGCCGAGCCGTTGCGCGAGGTCATCTCCCGCGCGTACCTCGTCGCCCGCGGTCCCAAGGCGCGGGCCGCGGTGCGGTCGGCCGGCCTGCACGACCAGTGGTCCCCCGACGGCGAGGGGTACGAGGAGGTGGTCGAGCATCTGACCGCCCGGGGCATGGCCGGTCTCACCATCGCGATGCAGCTGCACGGCGAGAGCCAGCCCGAATACACCGAGGCCCTGGAGTCGGCCGGTGCCCGGGTCATCGAACTTCCGGTCTATCGCTGGGCGCCGCCGGTCGACCCGGCACCGCTGCACCGGCTGACCGATCTGATCACCGGCCGTCTCGTCGACGCCGTCACGTTCACGTCCGCGGCCGCCGTCCAGGCCGTCCTGCATGCCGCCGGGACCGGTGCCGACAGCCTGCTGGACGCGTTGCGTGACGACGTCATGGCCGCGTGCGTCGGACCGGTCACCTCGGCACCGCTGCTCCGCCGGGGCGTCCCGGTCGTCACGCCCGGCCGTGCCAGGTTGAGTGCGCTTGTTCGTACGATCGTCGATGAATTGCCCAAGCGGGCCGTGACCCTGCGCATCTCCGGGCACTCGATCACGTTGCGCGGCCACGCCGCGGTGGTCGACGGCGTGCTGCGCCCGCTCGCGCCCGCCCCGATGGCGGTGCTGCGGGCGCTCGCCACTTCCCCGGGCCATGTCCTGTCCCGGGCCGCCCTGCTCCAGGCCCTGCCGCGCGGCGCCGACGAGCACGCGGTCGAGATGGCGGTGGCCCGGCTCCGGGCCGGGCTGGCCGTACCCGGAGTGGTCCAGACCGTGGTGAAACGCGGTTACCGCATCCCGGTCTGAGGTGACCTCAGCCGACCGGGGTGGCGTGCTCGTGCTCGGTCACCAGCGTCGCCATGGCGTGCTCGACCACACCGATCAGCACGGCCTTGACCGAATCGCGGTGCCGGGCGTCACACATGATCAGCGGAACCCGAGCCGGGATGGCCAGCGCCTCCCGCACCTCCTCCGACTCGTAACGCGGCGCGCCGTCGAAGCAGTTGACCGCCACCAGGTACGGCAGGTGCCGGTTCTCGAAGTAGTCGAGCGGCGCGAACGCGTCGGTGAGCCGGCGGGTGTCCACCAGTACCGCCGCGCCGACCGCACCGCGGATCAGCTCGTCCCACATGAACCAGAACCGGGTCTGCCCCGGGGTACCGAAGAGGTAGAGGATCAGGTCGTCGGCCATGGTGATCCGGCCGAAGTCCATGGCGACCGTGGTGCTTCCCTTCTCCGGCACCTTGGACGCGTCGTCGATCCCGGCCCCGGCCACGGTCATCACCGCTTCCGTGGTCAGCGGCTCGATCTCGGAGACAGCCCCCACGAGGGTCGTCTTACCCACACCGAAACCACCCGCGACCACGATCTTCGCGGAGGTGATCTCGGTG
Source organism: Actinoplanes sp. NPDC023801 (assembly GCF_040639655.1). Taxonomy (NCBI): domain Bacteria; kingdom Bacillati; phylum Actinomycetota; class Actinomycetes; order Micromonosporales; family Micromonosporaceae; genus Actinoplanes; species Actinoplanes sp. NPDC023801. The sequence goes on from NZ_JBFAAI010000008.1 coordinate 107,849, forward strand.
GGATGCGGCCGCGTACGCCCCTCATCAGAGCTTGCGAAGTCCACCCAACACCCTTCCCAGCAGGTCCATCCGCTCCGTGAAGCCGGTCTTGGGAGCGGCACTGTGCAGCTGAAGCAGCCCGTCGGCGACCATGTCGGCGACGAGCACCCGGGTTACCCCCAGTGGTAACCGGGTGTGCGCCGCGAGCTCGGCGAGCGATAGTGCTTTCGGCTCACACAGCACGGCGATGCGGTACTTGTCGTGCCCGGCGAATCGTGATTCCTGCACTGCCGCCGGGCTCGCCAGCAGAACCGCCTCGATCGGGATGTCCCGGCTCGGTTCGGTCCGGCCGCGCGTGACCGCGTACGGCCGCACCAGGTTGCCCCGGGGATCGTGCGGCTGTGTCATGTCGCGGTCACCTCGTCTCCGCCGGGGCGATGAGCCCCGGCGCCTAGTGGCTGACGGCCTCGCGTGGCGCCGGCGACAGGGCCGCGCCGACGCGTTCCACCAGCAGGGCCATCTCGTAGCCGACCTGACCGACGTCGCAGTTGCGCGCCGCCAGGACGGCCATCGACGAACCGTCGCTGATGGACATCAGGAAAAGATAGCCGCTGTCCATTTCGATGATGGTCTGTTGCACCTGTCCGGCATTGAACATCCGGGACGCGCCGTCCGTGAGACTGACCACGCCGGAGGTGATGGCGGCGAGTTGCTCGGCACGATCGGTCGGCAGATCCCGCGACGATGCCAGTAGCAGCCCGTCGGCGGACACGGCGATCACGTGCGCGATGCCGGCGACGCTGTCGGCGAAGTTGCTGAGCAGCCAGCCCATGTCGTGCATGGTTGGGGGCCTGGTCACTGTTCCTTCTCCTTCGGAGCCTGTGTTGCCGCGGCGGCGGTCTCGGCAACGCCGTCCGTCCGCCCTCGTTGCACTCCCCGGTGATACGCGGAAAGCAGTCCGCGAACCTCATCGGCATTGCGACGATGTAGCTGTCGCGGGGTGGTCTCCACCCCGCCGGGAACGAGCTGCGCCTGCGGGATCCGTTTGGGCAGTCCGGATCGGGTGATGCCGGCGTCCTTCGGGTCGGAGGCCGCCATGGCGCGGTGCCAGCCCTCGTCCGCCGAGGTGCGCCAGCGGTCCTCGTCGTTCTGGCGCGGCTTTGGAACGCTGGGCGGAGGCTGAACCGCAACGGTCACCGGCGTAGGCGGTGGCGCGTATCCAGCGGTCGGCATGCCGTGGATGTCGGTGGGTTCGCTCTCGTCCGGGAACCAGCTGTGCTGCATCTCCATCCGGATCTGCGCGGGGACGGGTTCCGCTGCGGGCGAAGTGGGTGCGGGTACCGGTGCGGGCGGAGCGGGTGGCGTCGCGGCCACCGGCTCGGTGTCCACCGGCTTGGGAACCCGCGTCGGCAACCGTGGGCGGTCCGGCGTCGGCTTGAGATCCAATTCGGACATGGGTACGCCCACCTGCGGCGCCCGAACCGGCTGGCGGGGCACCGGGGGGAGGGCGGTACGAACAGCCGGGCGCGCGTCCACGCTGCGCGGCGATCCGATGGGCAGCTGAGGCGGCGGCCCGGGCCGCGTCCAGCTGGCCGCGCGGGGCGGCGGGGCACTCGACGCTCCCGGCATGACGACGACGCCGGCGGGCAGCGTGACCTCGGCGACGATGCCGCCGTCCGGGCCGGGCCGCAGCTGCACCCGGATGTTGTGCCGGGACGCCAGCCGCCCGACGACCGCGACGCCCATCAGCCGGAACGCGGAGGCGTCCACTTCGGTCGGCTCGCTCAGTTTCCGGTTGAGCGTCTCCAGCTGTTCGGCGGAGATGCCCAGACCGCGGTCCTCGATCCGGACCACGGCGTGATCTCCGTTACGGCCGCCGTGCGCCATCACGACGGTGTCCGGGGCGGAGAAGCGGGTGGCGTTGTCGAGCAGTTCGGCGATCAGCCGCACCACGTCGTTGACGGCCGCCGCGGCGATCAGCACGTCGGTGTCGATGGTGCCGATCTCGATCCGGTGGTAGAGCTCCACCTCGGACTGTGCGGCCCGGAGCGCGTCGATCAGCAGGGCGTCCTCGCGGCGTGGTGTGCCGACCTCGGCCCCGGCCAGCACCAGCAGGTTCTCGTCGTTGCGGCGCATCCGGGTGGCGAGGTGGTCGAGTTCGAAGAGGCGTGCCAGCCGCTTCGGGTCCTCCTCCATCCGTTCGATCTGGTCGAGCTCGCCGATCATCCGGTCGACCAGCGACTGACTGCGCCGGGCCAGGCTGAGGAACATGGTGGAGAGGCTGATCCGCAGTGCCGCCTGCTCGGCCGCGACCCGGATGGCCTCCCGGTGCACCATGTTGAAGGCCTCGGCCACCTCACCGAACTCGTCACGGTCGACGACCTCGATCGGGTCCCGGCTGTGCGCGACGATCCGTTCGACACCGCCGTCGCCGAGGCTCTCCACGTCCTGCAGCAGGCTCACCGCCTCGGGCAGGTCCCGGCTGGCCACCGCGAGCGCGCCCTCCCGCAGGCGCCGCACCGACAGCAGCAGTGAGCGGCCCAGGTAGAAGGCGATGGTGACGGTCGCGATCAGGACCACGAGAACCACGATGAACTCGATCGTGGCCAGGCGGGTGGTGGTGGTCCGCTCGTCCTCGGCGAGCGAGACCGCTCGGGACTCCAGTTGGCGCTCGGCGTCACGAAGCATCAGCCCCAGGCCCGCGAAGGCTTCGACGACCTGATCGGGAGCTGCGGCGGACGGGCCGGAGAGTCCGGCCGTCACCTGGTCGGCGCGAGCCACCGTCTCGTCGGCCATGATCGTGTCGATCAGAGCGACCTGGTCACGGGTGGCGACCGCGCGGAAGTCGGTGAGCGCCCGGGCCCGGGTGACCTGCGCGGAGATCAACTCACGCTGGCGGCCGGCGCTCAGGTCGCCGGTGGCACGGGTGACGTACGCCAGCGCCGCCTGTTCCGAGGCGGCGCTCTCCAGCTCCGAGAACGCGGCGACGGCGCGCAGGCTGTCGGCGACCTCGCCGCGTTCGGCGACCTGGCTCAGCAGGTCCTCGTAACCGTTCAGGCCGGCGAGCAGGGCGCTGTACCGCTGGGCCACGTCAGGGAGTGCGCCACCGCCGCGCGCCGCGACCGTGGTCCGGAGCTCGCTCAGCCCGTTCAGCTGTCCGTCGACGGCGGTGAGGCGGATCTCGACCCGCTCGGGTATCGAGGTGATCGCGGCCCGCTCGGTCCGGTAGCGCTCCACCTGGGCGTCCACGGCCTTGGACGCCTCGCGGAATCCGGTCTCGGCGCTGTTCGGTGCACCCAGGAACTGGATGGCGGCCATCCGCTCGTCGTGCAGCAGCCGGTTCAGAGCGGAGAGGTCGGTGCCGAGTTCGGCGAGCTGGGCGACCCGTTCGGCGTCACTCGACTCCTCGCCGACCTCGAGCAGGCGCATCGAGGACACGACAGCGACGGCGACGAGAGGAAGAATCAGCATCCCGGCGAGCCGCGAGCGGAGCCGGGCCTTCCGTGGGCTCCGGAAGCTGCCACGTCGCGCAGCCAGGGCCGAGGATCCCGTGCTCACGACATCTCCTTCGCGGTCGTCACCGCTCCGCACCACCGCTGGAGCCGGCCGAATAAACCTTCTCCAACCGGGCGTCGAGCCCGGTCACCGATCCGGCGACCGGCCTCACCAGCTGGAAAAGGCTGCGGTCCGGCCCCGTCCGGTGCCCGCAGCAGAGCCCGCGCCGTTTCCGGCACGGCGGCGATTTCATCAGAACGCCGGGCCATTTGGGAAGTCTGGATCCTCCTGTAAAAGGCTCCACTGTCCGGGTGATAAGTGCGCGCGAGTACGTCCCGTGGCCGGGCTCCCGGCGTTGACGTGCACGAATACGTCACTCGCAACCGTCCGTGAGGTTGTGATCACCGGGCACCATGGAAATTCCAACCACTATGTGGGAGTTCCGTCCCGAGACCTCGATGAACACGGTGGCAAGCTTTGGCGTGAAACGACGGACTCGCTGTCCGTGCGCGACAGTGTCCACTCCGGACCTTCCCTCTGGCAAGTAGCCCAGAGGTCGTCCGGGAGTCACCGTAAGTAACCGAATTCAGATCGATGCACGTCGATCATAGACGTACACGACTTTAGGACGGCTTAAGAAGGGGGCCCCGGACTGGCGCATGATGCGGAACATTCCGTAACGTGCGCGGCATGGCAATTCGGAGCTGGCTGAAGCTGCTGGCCGCCACCACCACGGCCGCCGCGGTCGTCGGGGCCGGTCAACTCGGCATCGCCTACGGGCTCGGCATGGTGCGGCTCGACCAGACGCTGGAACTCACTCAGCGTGACCAGTGGACAGCACAACTGGCCTGGGTCGCCTGGATCACCATGACCGCGGCCGCGATCGGAGCCGTGGTCGCGACCGGCCTGCGCCCCCGCTGGTCGCCTCGCCCGGTCGGCACCGGCGGCGCCCTCGCCATGGGCCTGGCCGCCGCTCTCGGCTCCCTGGCAGTGCTGCCGCTGACCATGCAGCCGGCCCGTTCCGCCCTGGTCACCGGCGTGCAGCCGGTTCTCGTCATCGGCATCTGCGCGGGCCTCGGTGCCGCCGCCGGAATCTTCGCCGGATGGGCCGCGGCCGCGCGAGCCGTCGCCCGCTGGAGCCTCTGCACCCTGACGGTCGCGGTGTGGGCCGTGGCGCTGATCTCCGTCGCGCCGTCCCTGCTGCCCGGCAAGACCCCGTCCGCGGTACGGCTCGGCGTACTGGAAGGCAGCCTCCTCCCGGCCGCCGTCACCGAGCACACCCCGTTCGTCACCATGCCTGTCATCGCCCTGATCGCCGGCCTCGTCGTCGGCTGGGCCGCCCGCGGCCGGAAGAAGCCGACCCTCGCCATCGCACTGAGCGGCCTCGCCGGCCCGGCGCTGCTGACGGTGGCCTATCTGATCGCCGGACCCGGCTCGGCCTCCGGCTTCGACCTCAACCCGTACTGGGCGGCGATGACCGCCAGCGGCGCCGGAGTCCTCGGCTCGGTCCTGGCCACGATCGCGCGCGGCACCCCCGAAACGGCCCGCTCGCCCGAACCCCAGGCGCCCACCTCCGACCCACCGGCAGACGCACAGCCCGAACCGGCCGCCCCCGTCACGGCATCCGGCCGCGCCACGCTGCCCCGCCGGGACGTGCCCGTGCAGTCCGCGATCGCCCAGGCAGCGGCCACCGCGGCCCGGCGGCCGGAGAACGAACTGCGGCCCTCGGACACCGGCGTCTTCTCGGTGGCGGTGGCCGACCGGCCGCACCCGCTGCAGGACCTGGCCGCCGCGGCGCCGGTACCGGCGCCCGCGTTCCCCAGCACCCCGCCCGCCCCGCCGTCCTCCGGGGCGCCGGCCCCCTCCGAGCCGCGCTTCCCCGGACAGCAACAGCAGCAACCGGCCAAAGCCGGTGGTCTGCGACGCGGATGGCGTACGCGTAAGTCCGCCCCCGAGCCCCCGGCCGCCGCACCCTCCCCCGCGCTGACCGGCGACACCGGCTCGTTCAACGGTTTCGCGACCGCACAGCCCGCGCCCCGCACCGGCATCGACACGGCTGAGCACCCCCGGATCGGCCCGCGGGCACCGCTCACGCCGGAACCGACCCCGATCAGCGCCCCGCTGCCGCAGCCCACCCCGATCACGCCGCCACCCACCGCGCCGGCCGCCCCGAGTCAGAGGCCGGCCCGCGAGGACGACTACGTGAACTGGGTCAACGGCCTCGGCAACTGAACCCCCGCCTGCCGCCCTGCGCCATCGGAGTTCACCCCGTAAACCATCGGCGAACTCCGATGGAACGATGCGATCAGGAGGTACCGCCCCCGGTACCGGGCAGTAACGATGATCGATGTCGGGTACATCCCCGCCCACGACATCGGGAGTCCGATCATGATCACCCGCATCGGCCGGCTCATCTCCGGTCTCGCCCTGATCCTCACCCTCGCCGGCACTGCGCTCGTAGCCCCCGCGATCGTGGCACCGGCAGCCACCGACGCGGCCCAGGCAGCCGCCCACAACAGCTGCACGATCAGCCGCTGCTCCGCGGCACGAACCGCGTTCACCGGCTGGCAGTCCCTCGGCTGGCCCACCACCGCCGGCTGGTACGCCTGGCCCTACGGCAACTACAACTACACCGGCGGCCGTTTCTACAACCGCGAAGGCCAGCTGCCGTCCGCCACCTACGGCGAATACGACGTCTACTCCCGCGCCCGCGGAGCCTCACGGGACGCCTACCGCATCGTGGTCAACCGCAGCACCCGGGTCGCCTACTTCACCCCCGACCACTACGTCACTTTCTACAAGCTTTGAACCTTTCTCTTCCGTACGCGCGGCGGCCGTCCCCTGACGGCCGCCGCGCCGCGTTTCCACCCCGAAATGCGTCGCTGCCCGCCCCCGGAAACCGTCCGGCTACTGCTTAGCACCACGTTCGGGCTCAGGCTGCGAAATCCCGGAACTGCGTCAAGAAATCGAGTCACGAGCACTTAGCTGCCACCTACCTCGTCCGAACACTCATGGCGTAACCAAAACGCGAACGAGCACCGCTCGGCCGTAAAACGCAAACCCGGCGCAAGCCGGGGACGCAAAGCCACAGGGCCCACGGGGCCGGCTGGGCTACCGACCAAGGGGAGACACATATAAATGCGTAACATGATCCAGCTTCTGGGCGGTGTAGCCGTCGCCGGCGTCGTCGCCGCCGGTTCCACCGCCTTCACCGCCGCCGGCGTGACCAGCACCGTCGGGTCCAGCAAGCTTGTCGGCGGAACGGTCACGCAGGCCATCCACGGCGCCAAGATGATCAAGCTTGCCCTGACCACTGCGGCGGCACCGAACTCCAACCGGGTAGAAGGCACAATCACCATGGAGTTGGAGACCGACGCCACCGCCGTTGCTCTCGACGCAACAGATGTAGTGACCGTCGCCCTCACCGGCACGGCCAGCGTCTCCCCCGCGGCGTCGATCGCCAACTGCGCCCAGGGCTCGGGCAAGGTTTGGACCTGCGCCATCACCGGCTACTACACCAACGTAACCGCAATCAACGTGACTGTGGCACCTGCTCCCTGATCTATAGCCGCCCGCCTGGCACCCGCTGAGGGCAGACTTCCTTCAAGTAGGCACTGTCCCCACACGGCCGACGGAGTTGTCATACGCATAAACCGTCGTCTCGTCATGGCCGCCGTCCTCGTGACGGCGGCCATCGGCGCGTGGGCCGTGAACACCGGCCAGGTTTCCTACGTAGTCACCTACGGCATCAGCATGAATCCCGTTTACTATGCCGATGATCTCGTCATTCTCATCCGGTCCGATTCTTATGAGGTCGGCCAGATAGCTGCATACCATGGGAACGACGGGCAGACCGAAGTGCTGCACCGCATCATCGACGGTGACGGCACGAGTGGCTACGTCCTAAAAGGCGACAACAATGATTCGGTCGACGCCGCGAAGCCCACTGCTGACAAGATCATCGGGCGCGCTGTACTGCACATTCCCCAAGGCGGCACCTGGCTGCAACCGCTGCTGAGCCCAACCGGCTTGGGCATGCTGGGCTTCCTGTTCGTAAGCGGTGGCGCGGTAGGCATCAAAAGCCGCCGGGACATCCCACGCGGTCGCCGCAGGAAGAGAGTGAAGGGCATGTCTGGCGGAGGTGGCTCCTGGGCTACTGCGGCGGCCGTGTTCAAGGCGGTCAGCCGCCTTCATCCCGCCCTCCGGATGCTGGCCGTCACCACCGCTGTCTGCAGTGTCGTCGGACTCGCCCTCGGTGTACTGGGCTGGATGAAGCCGACCACCGAGAGCGTGAGCCGCTCCGGCAGAACCGGCGAGTCGATGACGTTCGCCTACACCGCTGAGGTTCCTCGCTCGGCCGCCTACGACGGCACCACGGTCCACTCCCCGGATCCGGTCTTCCGAAAGCTGGCCAACGTCGTAGATCTGCACATGAACTACCGGGGTGAGCCGGGCCGCATCGAGATATCGGCTCGCCTGTCCTCGCAGAACGGCTGGCACAAAACTCTTGTTCTGTCCCAGCCGAAACAGTTCACCACCGACAGATACACCGGCAAAATCCAATTAGATCTGCCCTCGCTTGATCAACTCGTCGCGGAGGCCGGCAAGGCGATCGGCGTTGACATGGGTCCCACCACCCTCGCGATCACCGCCCGGGTCCGTCACGGGGACGGGAGCACGTTCGAGCCGCAGGTCTCCTTCAGTCTCGCTCCGCTCCAGTTCACTCTCGTCGGCAGCCCGGAAGCACTGGCCGTGGACAGGTCCAGCACGCCCGCGGGCACCTCGGTTCAGGACCGGCGGATCGGCGCTTTCGGCTACTACCCGCTGACCGCGGCCGAGGCCCGGAAGTACGCCGTCTACCTGATCCTCGTGGCCCTGATCGGCGCCGGAATCGTCGCCTGGATGGCGCTGGGTCATGTCCCGCTGCGGACCCGCACCCAGATCCAGCGCCGCTACCCACACCTGATCGTCCCGGTCGAGCCGATGGCCAGTCCGCCCGGCAAGCCCGTCGTCACAGTCGACACGTTCCCGGCTCTCGTGAAGCTCGCCGAGAAGTACGGGCAGATGATCCTCACCTGGACCCGCCCGGACGGCGCCGACGATTTCGTGGTCCGCGACGAGGGCATCCTCTACCGGTACCGGATCGACCCGAACGTCACCGCCTCCAAAGCGGCCCCGGCAGGAGCAGCACCCGAGCCGGCAGTGGCAGGCCGTCCCCGAACTGCGCAACCGGCTCCCGACAACGCGCCGGTCATGGGACTGCTGCCCGTCGCCGAGCACCAAGCGGAGGTCGGCACCGAAAAGATCGGAGCCACGACCACAGGTATCGAAGGCACGACCACAGGTCATGAGGCCCCGACCGCGGACACGGAGCCGCTCGCGAAGAAGCCGACTCCCCGGAAACGCGCCGCCACAACTACGGCAACCAAGACCGCAGCCACCAAGACCGCAGCAGCGAAGGCCCCCGCGTCCAAGACACCCGGAACCAGGACTCCCACGAAGCGCACCCGCGCAACAGCGAAGCCGTCCCAGCCCTCAGCATTCACAAGCGATAACCCGGCGCTGGCAGCTGATCTCGGATCGGAAGGCCGGACAACCGAAACCCCGGCCCCGGCTCACAACCGGCTCGCCGCATCCCGCGAAGCCGCAGCCACCACAAGCAAGCAGCCCTCCGCTCCCGGCGAAGCAACCGCCGCTGAAGACAGCGCGACGAAGACGACCTCCATAGACGGGATGAAGGCTGCGGACGAGGCAGCCGCCGCCAACCGGGTGGCCGACGCGGACGAGGCGAAGGCCGCAGACCAGGCGACCGCCACGGATGGGATCAACGCCGCGGACGGCGTCAATGCCGAAACGCAAGCGCAGGTTGGCAAAGCTGAGCAGCCCATCGGGGAGGCGGAGTCGGCCACCAAGGCGGACCAGACCGCTGAGACCGGCCAGGCCCCCGAAGAGCAAACAGAAGCCCAGCAGCCGGTCAAGAACCAGAAGGCCTCCAGCCGCCGCAAGTCCCGGTCGAGGCGCACCCGGCAACCTGCCAGTCCCGAACCGGCCACTGCCTCCACCACCGAGGCCCGTGAAGCCATGGAGGACCTGGCCGGACGCAATACCCCGATGACGACGCCCGAGCCAGGAAGCCCGACGACGCCCGAGCCGGGCAGCCCGACGACCCAGCCAGGCAGCGCCGACTCGTCCGGCGCCGAAGTCAAGCCGGTCCCGTGGCCCGAGGCGGGCCCCGGGTCACAGCCGGACCCGCCGACGCACAACCGGGAGCCGTTCTACGACTTCCTACCGGTGGCGAAACGCGCCGCCGCCAACGATGTGGACGACATCGACGAACCGGATGCATGACCGCGTCCTTCGACCCGGCCATCCTGACAGGTCAGCGTCACCCCCGCGTAGATCTTGTGACGATGCGCCGTCGCGACAGCCCCAACCTCCCGCAATCGCCTCGAGGGGAGGCGCGGCCGGCGCGCACAGCAGCGACCTTGTGAGGATGTGCCGTTGCGGCAGTCTCCACCTCACAAGATCGCCCGCAAAGAGCGGCGCCGTGCGCGACGGGGAGCGGTCAGGCGGTGGGGGTGACCGGCAGGTACACGCGGCCTCCGGCGTCGACGAACTCTTCCGACTTGGCCTTCATGCCGGCCGCCCGGATCTCGTGGCTGATCTTCATGGAGCAGAACTTCGGGCCGCACATGGAGCAGAAGTGCGCCGTCTTGGCGGGCGCCGCCGGCAGTGTCTCGTCGTGATACGCGCGAGCGGTGTCAGGGTCGAGGGCCAGCTCGAACTGGTCCTCCCACCGGAAGTCGAACCGGGCCCTGGAGAGGGCGTCGTCCCACTCCTGAGCGCCCGGGTGCCCCTTGGCGATGTCCGCCGCGTGCGCCGCGATCTTGTAAGCGATCATGCCTGCCTTGACGTCTTCCTTGTTCGGCAGCCCGAGGTGTTCCTTGGGGGTGACGTAGCAGAGCATCGCGGTACCGAACCAGCCGATCATCGCGGCGCCGATGGCGGACGTGATGTGGTCGTAGGCGGGTGCGATGTCGGTGGCGAGCGGCCCGAGTGTGTAGAAGGGTGCCCCGCCGCAGAGTTCGACCTGCAGATCGACGTTCTCTTTGATCTTGTGCATCGGCACGTGGCCGGGGCCTTCGACCATGACCTGGACGTCGTACTCCCACGCGATGTGGGTGAGTTCGCCGAGCGTACGCAGTTCCGCGAACTGTGCTTCGTCGTTGGCGTCGGCGATGGAACCCGGCCGGAGACCGTCGCCCAGGGAGAACGTGATGTCGTACTCCCGGAAGATCTCGCACAGCTCCCGGAAGTGGGTGTACAGGAAGTTCTCCCGGTGCTCGGCAAGGCACCAGGCCGCCATGATCGACCCGCCGCGCGAGACGATGCCGGTCACCCGTTCAGCGGCCATCGGCACGTACGCCAGAAGCACACCGGCGTGGATCGTCATGTAGTCGACGCCCTGTTCCGCCTGTTCGATGACGGTCTCGCGGAAGACCTCCCAGGACAGTTTGAGCGGGTCACCTTTGACCTTCTCGAGCGCCTGGTACAGGGGCACCGTGCCGATCGGGACGGGCGAGTTCCGTACGATCGCCTCGCGGGTCTCATGAATGTGCTGCCCGGTGGAGAGGTCCATCACGGTGTCGGCGCCCCAGCGGGTGGCCCAGGTCAGCTTTTCGACCTCCTCGTCGATCGACGAGGTGACGGCCGAGGTGCCGATGTTGGCGTTGACCTTCACGAGGAAGCGGGAGCCGATGATCATCGGCTCGGACTCGGGGTGGTTGACGTTGGCGGGCAGTACGGCCCGCCCCGCGGCGATCTCGTCGCGCACCAGTTCCGGTGACACTCCTTCGCGGACGGCGACGTACTCCATCTCGGGTGTGATGATCCTGGCGCGCGCGGAGGCGAGCTGGGTCCGGCCGGTCCGCCACGGTTTGCGCAGCGGGGGTAGTCCGGCCGAGGGTTCGCTGCCGGGGCCGGAGGTGTCGTACAGGCGCACCGGCGGGTTGTCCCCGGTGAGCACGACCTCGGTGAACGGGACCTGGATGTCCGGGCGGGGCCCTTCGACGTAGACCTTGCGACGCACGATCAATACCTCCCCAAAGTTGTACAAAACCGGCGGCCGACGGCAGCATGGAGCCACCCGGCGAGCCACCGAAGATCTAGACGGACCAGCCGAAGTGGTCCAGCGGTCCCGGTCCGGCGCCCAGTTCCCAGGAACTGCCACCGCGCAGGCCCCGGTTCACGTAGTCCTTCGCCGCCGCCACCGCGTCCGGCACCGCGTCGCCCGCGGCCAGCCGCACCGCGATCGCCGACGAGAACGTGCATCCCGACCCGTGGTTGTTCCGCGTCGCCACCGGCTCGCCGCGCAGCAGGGTCGTCTCACCGGCGAAGTGCAGGACATCGACCGCCAGCTCACTGCCGGTCACCACGACGCCGCGCGGCCCGAGGTCCGCGAGATCGGCTGCCGCCGAGACCATCTCCTCGACGGTCTCCACCCGCCGTCCCAGCAGAGCTCCGGCCTCGTGCCGGTTCGGGGTCACCACGCATGGGTACGCGAGAAGCACCCCCACCACCGCGGCCTCGCCCAACCTGCTGCCCGCGGTGGCCACGAGAACCGGGTCGACGACGAGGTTCGGCAGGTCGTCCACCCGTGACGCGATGACCTTGGCGACGGCCGGATCGGAGATCATCCCGACCTTGACCGCGGTGACCGGCAGATCGGACAGCACCGCGTCGAGCTGAGCCGCGACGATCTCCGCCGGGACCGGGTGGATTGCCGTGACACCGAGCGTGTTCTGCGCCGTGATCGCGGTGATCACCGAGGTGCCGAACGCCCCGAGCGCCGCGAACGTCTTCAGATCCGCCTGGATCCCGGCGCCTCCACCGGAGTCGGACCCGGCGATCGTCAGCACCACCGGCGGCGTCACCCCAACCCCCCTCGGCTGGACAGGACCGCTGTCTCAGCGGCCGGGAGACAGCGGTGCGCGCCAGCCCGGCTTTCGGGGCTGGACAGGACCGCTGTTTCAGCGGCCGGGAGACAACGGTGGTGTCCAGCTGCGGATTTGAAGGCGGTGGCCAGCTCGCGGGCGGTCCGCTCAGGGTCGGGTGACCGCATCACGGCGCCCATCACGGCGATCCCAGCAGCACCGCCGGCGGCGCACTCGGCGGCCCGGGCCGGTGTGTCGACACCCCCGAGCGCCAGCCACGGCACGGGCGGCCGCAGCTCGGCGGCCCCCGTGACCCCGAGCGCGGGCCCGTACCCCGGCTTGGACACCGTCGGGTAGACCGGCGACACCGTCACAAAGTCCACTTCCGACAGGTCCTCGCTGCCGTGCCAGGAACGGCCGGTAAGCGCGACCCCGGACGGCAGCGGATCCGCGCCGGCCAGGTGCACGGCGTTCCCGCCGAGCGGATCGGGACCGGAAATGATCAGACGCTCCGGCGGTACGACCGACCGCAGCTCGCCGGCCAGGGCCACGCGCTCGGCGTACCGCAGATCCCTCTCGCGAAGGATGACCCAGGCGGCCCCGCCGCGGACCGCCTGCCTGATGACCTCGACCAGCGACCCGGCGGCGGACCGCCGATCGGTGAGCACGACGAGCCCGCCCGGCGTCACCACTGCGGGATCCCTTCGTCCGGAGTGGACGCCACCGCGTGGAACCGTCGTGGGATACGTCCCGCGGAGCGGGCCAGCCGGCCCGCGGTGACCGCGTGCCGCATCGCCGTGGCCATCGCTGCCGGGTCGTCGGACCGGGTGATCGCGCTGGCGACGAGCACCGCGTCGCAGCCGAGTTCCATGGCGAGCGCGGCGTCGGACGCGGTGCCGATGCCCGCGTCGAGGACCACCGGCACGTCGACGCTCTGCACGATCAACTCGATGTGGTGCCGGTTGGAGATGCCGAGACCGGAACCGATCGGTGAGCCGGCCGGCATCACCGCGGCACATCCGGCGTCGGCGAGGCGGCGGGCCAGGATCGGATCATCACTGGTGTACGGCAGGACCGTGAACCCGTCCGCAACGAGCGTCTCGGCCGCGCGCAGGAGTTCGATCCCGTCCGGCAGCAGGGTCCGCTCGTCGCCGATCACCTCGAGTTTGATCAGGTCCGTCTCGAACGCCTCGCGCGCCATCTGTGCGGTCTTGACCGCATCGCCGGCGGTGTAGCAGCCGGCCGTGTTCGGCAGCACCCGCACACCGAGCCGATCGAGCATCGGCAGCAGGCCCGGCCCGGCCGCGTCGACCCGGCGCAGCGCCACCGTGACAAGCGTCGTCTCGGACGCCGCGATCGCCTCCTCGAGCGCGGCCAGACTGTTCGCCCCGCCGGTGCCGAGGATCAGTCCGTTCTCCGGAAGAAACGTCACGTCAGCCTCCCTGCGCGGCGGTGAGGACCTCGATCCGGTCGCCGTCCACGAGATCCACCTCCGACCAGGTCGAGCGGGGCACCACGGTGCCGTTGACGGCGACCGCCACCCCACGCTGGGCGGCGATCATCTCGGCGACCAGGGTCGCCACCGAGCAGGTGCCGGCCCGGCTCTCGGCCTGACCGTTGATCGTCAGCTTCATCGGAACCTCCCGGGTGCGAACGCGTCGAGAATCGGATCAGCCGAGCCGGTGAGCACCAGGTCGGCGATGAGTCGGGCGGTGATCGGGGCGAGCAGGACGCCGTTACGGAAGTGGCCGGCCGCCACCACGACGCGGCGGTCGTCGTCGAGGAATCCCAGGATGGGCGCGTTGTCCGGCGTGCCCGGCCGGTGCCCGACGGTGACCTCGGTGAGTTCGTGCTCGGCGAGGCCGGGTACCAGGTCGAGGGCGGCGCGCAACAGGTCGTGCACTCCCCCGGCGGTCGGCATCCGATCGGCCCGTTCCTCCTGGGTGGCGCCGACCACGATCTCGCCGTCGGCACGCGGGACGAGGTAGACGTGCCGCCCGTCGGCCGTGCCGTCGATCACGTGGCGAAGCAGGCCGGGTTCGCCGCGCAGTCGCAGTACCTGGCCTTTCACTGGGCGGATCGGCAAGCCGGTGAGCGCCGCGGTCCCGCAGCCGGCCGCGACCACGATCACGTCGGCGTCCACTCGCGACAGGTCGGAGACATGCTCGGCCACGAGCCGGTCCGCCAGCGCGGCTCGCAACGCCGCCACGATCTTGCGGGGGTCGGCCTGGTGTTCGGCGGCCGCGTACGCCCCGGCCCGGACCCGCGGTGAGATCGCCGGCTCGAGGTCACGGACCTGTGAGCCGGTCAGCGGCTTCAGCTTCTGGTGCTTCCACTCCCGCGCTGCCTCGGCGACGTCGTCCGCGGTAAGCGCCGGCGACAGTGTCCCGGTCCGGTCGTAGCCGACGTCACCGAGTGCGGCCACGAACTCCGGCCACAACTCGTACCCCACCTCGAGCAACCGGGTGAGGTGCGGATATTCGAAGGCCGACTCGCCGCCCGGCGCGAGCATCCCGGCCGCGACGTGCCAGGCCCCGTCCGTCCCGCCGGGTGCCGGGTCGTAGACGGTGACGTCCGCCCCACGCCGCGACAGCTCCGCAGCGATGGAGAGACCGATGATGCCACCCCCGACGACCGCGACCCGGCGCGGCGCGGAAGGACCGGCCAGAGGATCCCGGGTCATCGGAGGACCGCCAGGAACTCCGCGACCGCTCCCTTCGGATCCGCCGCGAAGGCGGAGACCGCCGCGATGCCGTGCACCGCGAGCAGCGGCACCCGTTCCGCGGTGATACCGCCGATCGCCAGGACCGGCGTGCCCGGTACCGCGTCGGCGACGGCCGCGATCGCGGCCGGCCCGAGCGGTGGTGGCAGTCCGTCCTTCGTGGACGTGAGGAAGGCGGGTCCGACGCCGAGGTAACTGGCCCCGGCCGTGACCGCGGCCCGCGCCGACTCCGGGTCGCGGCAGGTGGCGCCGACGACCGCGTCCGGGCCGAGCACCCGCCGCGCCGCCTCGACCGGCAGGTCGTCGGCTCCGACGTGAACGCCGTCCGCACCGGCCGCGGCAGCAACCCCGGCGGAGTCGTTGACCAGGACCATCGTGCCGGCCGGCCGGCAGATCCGGACCGCCTCGACGGCAAGCGCGTACGCCGCCGCCTCGGTGGTCTTCACCCGGATCTGCACCGCGACATCGGGCAGGCCGGCGACACCGCGTACGACATCGATGTCGTCGGTTATGACGTGGATGCGAGGAAAAGATGTGTGCACGAGGCACTCCTCCCTGCGCCGGCATTACCCGGATCAGGTTCGACGGTCGGGGGCCGCGTCAGCCCCCCTCTCAGCCCGGTGCCCGGACTCCCGTGGGGTTGTTTGTAATCGGACCCTAACCGGTCCGTGACAAGAGTGTCTAGCGGACGTCCCAGACCGGCTGTGGCACCTCGACCACCTCGCCGTCGCTCCTGAACAGCACGAAGCGGTCGAAGGACCTGGTGAACCAGCGGTCGTGGGTGACCGCTATCACGGTGCCGTCGAACGCCTTCAGGCCCTCCTCGAGCGCCTCCGCCGACGCCAGGTCGAGGTTGTCGGTCGGCTCGTCGAGCAGCAGCATGGTCGCCCCCGACAGCTCCAGCAGCAGCACCAGGAACCGGGCCTGCTGCCCGCCGGACAGGGTCCCGAACCGCTGGTCGCCCTGGGCCGCCAGCTCGTAGCGGTTCAGTGCCTTCATGGCACCGGCCCGGTCCATGCCCGATCGGTGGTCGTCGCCCCGCCAGAGGATCTCGACGAGAGTCTTCTCCACCAGCTCCGGCCGGTCGTGGGTCTGCGAGAAGTGACCGGGCCGGACCCGTGCCCCGAGCCGGACCTTGCCGTCGTGGGCCACACGTGCGAGCGGGGCACCGTCGACCGGCTTGTGCTCCAGGTCGGGGTCGGTGCCACCGGCCGCGAGCAGGCGCAGGAAGTGCGACTTGCCGGTGCCGTTCGCGCCGAGTACCGCGACCCGGTCGCCGTACCAGACCTCGAGGTCGAACGGGAATGTCAGGTTCTCGAGTTCCAGCTGCTCGCAGATGACCGACCGCTTGCCGGTGCGGCCGCCGCGCAGGTTCATCCTGACGGCCTGGTCCTTGGGCGGCAGCGGCGGCGGACCGGCCTCCTCGAACTTGCGGAGCCGGGTCTGCGCGGCCTGGTATCGCGAGGCCAGGCCGTCGTTGTAGGCCGCCTTGTTCTTGAGCATGAAGACCAGTTCCTTGATCTTCTCGTGCTCCTCGTCCCAGCGGCGCCGGAGTTCCTCCATCCGCTCGTGCCGGTTCACCCGGGCCTCGTGCCAGGAGGCGAACCCGCCCGGATGGGTCCAGGCACTGCCGCCCTCGACGGCCACCACCCGGTCGGCGGTCTCGGCGAGCAGTTCCCGGTCGTGCGAGACGTACAGCACCGACTTGTTCGACTCGCGGAGCCGTTGCTCCAGCCAGCGTTTGGCGGGGACGTCGAGGAAGTTGTCCGGCTCGTCGAGCAGCAGCACCTCGTCGTTGCCACGGAGCAGCAGGTCGAGGGCGAACCGTTTCTGCTCTCCGCCGGAGAGAGTGCGCACGACCCGGCTCTTGGCCTCCTCCCACGGCTTGCCGAGGATGGACACCGTCACCGTGTCGAAGAGCACCTCGGCGTCGTACCCACCGACCTCGCCCCAGTTGGCGATGGCGTTGGCGTAGGCGATCTGGCTCTTCTCGGTCTCGTCGAGGGCTTCGGTGGCCTTGCGCAGGCGATCGCCCGACGCGCGAAGCGTCGGGGAGACCAGGGACAGAGCGAGATCCTCGAGCGTACGATCGTCGCCGATCATGCCGATGAACTGGCGCATCACACCGAGTCCGCCGGATCTGGCGATGGTCCCGTCCTGCATCGGCAGGTCGCCGGCCACCATGCGCATGAGCGTGGTCTTGCCGGCTCCGTTCGGCCCGACGAGGGCGACCTTGGCCCCCTCGCCGACGCGGAACGACACGTCGGAGAAAAGCTCCCTACCGTCCGGGAGCACGAATCCGGCGCCGGCGACATCCACGTAACCCATGGCGGCATCCTCCCTGTGACGGGGTGGTTCAGTCAGCCGATTTTCCGGTGACCCGCAGAACCCGGAAACCCTTCTGGCTGGCCACCCGCTCGACATTCCACCCCAGCCCGACGAGCCAGGTGTGCAGCGAATCACCGCCGAGGTGCCGGTTGATCACCAGCCAGGCCGTACCGCCGGGTGCGAGGCGCTGCAGCCAGTGCTCGAGCAGGCCGTGCAGTCCCGCCTTGCCGATGTGGGTGGGCGGGTTGCTCCAGATCTCCGTGAAGGTGACGTCCTGCGGCACCTCGTCGGGCGACCGCACCAGCACCCGATCCGCCAGGCCGAGCTGTCCGGCGTTCTCCGTGGCCAGGTCGCGGGCCCGCGCGTTGACGTCGACGGCGTACACCGTGACCCGCGGCGCCTCGCTTGCCAGCACGCAGGCGATCGGGCCGTACCCGCAACCCAGGTCCAGGAAGGTGCCCTCGGCGGCGGCACCGGGCAGCCCGCCCTTGCGCAGCAGCACGGCCGTGCCCGGGTCGAGACGGCCGGCCGAGAAGACCCCGGAGGCGACGGCCAGCCGGTAGTCCCGGCCGGCGACGGTGAACTCGATCTCGCCGCGCCGCAGGGGCGCGTCGGGTTCGGCGGTGAAGTAATGGTCGGCGCTCACCTGCCAAGTCTCCCGCCGGCGGGAGACCGGGCACACGCCGGGGTGGCGGACACCATGTGCGTTCATAGATCAGCGTGCCCGCCTAGCTTGGGCGCATGCGGTACGCCACCCCGATGCGCTCCGCTCACCGCGCCGCGCCGGCGAGCGGTCCCCTCCTGCTGATCCGGATCGGTGCCCGCGGTCAGCATCGTCGCCCGTCGCGGCGGCACCTGCGCCGCGAGCCGGTGATCGCCCAGCTGTTCACCCGCGGCCTGGCCAGCCTGATCGTGCTCGGCATCGTCGTCATGCTCGGCGTACTCATCGTCGCCGACGAGCGTCGCGCTCACACCCGGCTGGCGTCCGCGCAGATCGACGCGCGCATCGCCTCACGGGCGGTGGATCCGGCGCCGCTCACCGAGGCCGAGGTCTTCCCCGGCGGCTCCGCCGCCTTTCAGGTGACGGGGACCGACATCATCGCCGACTGCTCCCTCGCCGCCGGCGGAGCCTTGCGCACAACCCTCCTGCGGTACGGGTGCACGCAGGCGGTCCGGGCCTCCCTCACGGTTCCGTACGCCGACTACCGGATCACCGCCGGGATGCTGAACCTGCCCGACACGGCGAGCGCGACATCGGTCGGCGACCAGGTCCGCTATCTGGTCGAGACGGGCGACGGCAGTTTCGCCGACATGGCCGGAACCGAGACCGGACCGGGCACCCCGGTCCTGTGGCGCACCCGCGGCCACTACGTCATGTACTGCGTGATCACCGGCCCGTCCGGTGAGCTGGTGGCCGCCGACACCCCGGCCGTCCAGCAGCTGACCAGCGAAGTACTGGACGCCCACCTGCACGACACGGTCCTGATCCGCCGAGCGTCCTGAACCCCTCAGCCGGCCCTCACCGCTGTCCCCACTGACGTGAGACAGCGATGAGCCCAGCCGGGGTGGTTCTTCAGGCGCGGAGGCGGCGGGTGGCCTCGGCGCGGGCCGCGTACTCGGTCTCGTCCGGATAGCCCACCGCGACCAGCGTGAGACCGTGCGCCGCGGCGACCATCACCTCGCTGGACCTCTCCCGCATGGTGAGCAGTTTCGCCGGCCACTCCGGCGGGCGCCGCCCGTCACCGACCGTCAGCATCGCCCCGACCAGGCTGCGCACCATCGCCTGGCAGAACGCGTCGGCCTGCACGGTCGCCACACACACGCCGTCGGAATCGCGCCGCCAGTCCAGCCGGTTGATCGCCCGGATCGTGGTCGCGTGCTCCTTGCGTTTGCAGAACGCGGCGAAGTCGTGCTCCCCCAGCAGACCGGCGGCGGCCGCGTTCAACCGGTCCAGGTCGAGCGGCCGCATCCAGCCGAGCGTGTCGTGCCGGCGTAGCGGCTCGGGCCCCCACGGACGGTCCGAGACCCGGTACTCGTACCGGCGGAACGTCGCCGAGAACCGCGCGTCGAAGGTGTCCGGCACCGGGACCACGCTCCGCACCCGGGCGTCCGGCGGCATCACGGCGGCGAGCCGCCGCAGGAGCGAGTCCTCCAGTTCGGCCCAGCGCTCGACCGGCAGGTCGACGTGGCAGACCTGTCCCGTGGCGTGCACTCCGGCATCGGTCCGTCCGGCCACGGTCAGCCCGAGCGGAGTGCCGGCGCCGACGAGGCGGGCGAAAGCTTCGATCAAGACCCCGGCGACGGTACGGCGGGACGGCTGAGCCGCCCAGCCGGAGAAGTCGGCGCCGTCGTACGACACGTCCAGGCGAAGCCGAATGGTGTCCGTCATCCGCATGCTCTCTCAAGATGAGTGGGGCCCGGCACCCCGAAGGATGCCGGGCCCCGCCCGATGTGTGTTCCAGCCGTGAGGATCAGGCCTTGTCGGTGTCTTCGCCCTCGGCCTTGTCGCCGGGCTTGTCACCGGAGGCGCTGACCGGAGCCTCGGCGTCCTGGTCGTCCTGGACGTCGTCCGCGGCGGTGGTGCCGGCCGGGGCGTCGTCCGCGATGGTGGTGCTGGCGGGGGCGTCGTCCTCGGGCGCGAGCGCCTCGACCTTGGCCTGCTGCGCGGCGGCCTTGCGGGCCTCCTTGGACGGGCCGGTGGTGGCCGCGACCTGCAGCTCCTCGACCAGCTCGATGACGGCCATCGGAGCGGCGTCACCCTTGCGCGGGCCGATCTTGGTGATCCGGGTGTAACCGCCGGGACGGTTCGCGAACCGCGGAGCGATCTGCTCGAACAGGGCGTACACGACGTCCTTGTCCTTCACGGTGGCCAGCACCCGGCGACGGGCGTGCAGGTCGCCGCGCTTGGCCTTCGTGACGAGCTGCTCAGCCAGCGGGCGGAGCCGCTTGGCCTTCGACTCGGTGGTCTTGATCTTCCCGTGCCGGAAGAGCTCGGTGGCCAGGTTGGCCAGGATGAGCTTCTCGTGAGCCGGGCTGCCGCCGAGGCGGGCACCCTTGGTGGGCGTGGGCATTTCAGATGCTCCTTGATTAAAGGCGCAGCCGAGCTATTAGAGCTGCTCGGTCTCGCGGTAGTCGTCGGTGTCGTAGTCCACGTCGCCGAACGAGTCGACCACGTGCGCGGGGTCGAAGGACGGCGCGCTGTCCTTCAGGCCCAGGCCCATTCCGGCGAGCTTCATCTTGACCTCGTCGATCGACTTCTGGCCGAAGTTCCGGATGTCCAGAAGGTCAGCCTCCGTACGCCCTATCAACTCGCCCACGCTGTTGATGCCCTCGCGCTTGAGGCAGTTGTACGACCGGACGGTGAGGTCCAGCTCCTCGATCGGCAGGGCCAGGTCGGCAGCGAGCTGCGCGTCCTGCGGCGACGGGCCGATGTCGATGCCCTCAGCGGTCTCGTCCAGCTCACGGCAGAGGCCGAAGAGTTCGACGAGGGTCGAGCCGGCCGAGGCCAGCGCGGTCCGCGGGGAGATCGACGCCTTCGACTCGACGTCGATGATCAGGCGGTCGAAGTCGGTACGCTGCTCGACACGGGTCGCCTCGACGCGGTAGGTGACCTTGAGCACCGGCGAGTAGATCGAGTCGACCGGGATACGGCCGATCTCGGCGCCGGCGTTCTTGTTCTGCGCCGCGGTGACGTAGCCACGACCGCGCTCGACGGTCAGCTCCATGTCGAGCCGGCCCTTGCTGTTCAGCGTCGCCAGCTTCAGATCCGGGTTGTGCACGGAGACACCGGCCGGCGGCTGGATGTCCCCGGCGGTCACGTCGCCCGGGCCCTGCTTGCGCAGGTACATGCTGACCGGCTCGTCGTGCTCCGAGCTGACGGTCAGTTCCTTGACGTTCATGACCAGCTCGACCACGTCCTCCTTGACACCGGGGATCGTGGTGAACTCGTGCAGCACGCCGTCGATCTTGATGCTGGTGACCGCCGCGCCCGGGATGGACGAGAGCAGGGTCCGCCGCAGTGAGTTACCGAGGGTGTAACCGAAGCCGGGCTCCAGAGGTTCGATGGTGAACCGGGAGCGGGTCTCGCTGAGCGACTCCTCCGAGAGGGTCGGCCGCTGGCTGATGAGCACGCTGTTCTTCTTTCTGTCGGGCCACCCGCTATTTGATGGCCGTCTCTGTTCTGCTTCGAGGTGCCGGCCAGAAGGCCGGCACCTCGAAAGAGCGCTACTTGGAGTAGAGCTCGACGATCAGCTGCTCCTGGACCTGCGTGTCGATGACAGCGCGGGCCGGGAGCGAGTGGATCAGGATCTTCATCTCGCTGGGGATGGGCTCCAGCCACGCCGGAACCGGCTTGGAGCCGGCCTGCGCCTGGGCGACGACGAAGGGCGTGAGCTCCTTCGACTTCTCCCGGAGCGTGACGATGTCCTTGTCCCGGACGCGGTACGACGGGATGTCGACCTTGACGCCGTTGACCAGGAAGTGGCCGTGCTTGACCAGCTGCCGGGCGGCGTCACGGGAAGCGGCGTAGCCGGCCCGGTAGACGACGTTGTCGAGACGCGACTCGAGGATCTGCAGCAGCACCTCACCGGTCTTGCCGGGCTTGGTGACAGCCTCCTCGTAGTAACCGCGGAACTGCTTCTCGAGCACGCCGTACACGCGGCGGGCCTTCTGCTTCTCGCGGTGCTGGAGCAGGTACTCGGTCTCCTTGGTCCGGCCACGGCCGTGCTGGCCGGGCGGGAAGGGACGCGACTCGAACGGGCACTTCGGCCCGTCGCACTTGCTTCCCTTGAGGAACAGCTTCATCTTCTCGCGGCGGCAGCGCTTGCAGTCCGCACCTGTGTAACGAGCCATGTCTATATCTCCCTCAGACCCGGCGGCGCTTCGGCGGACGGCAACCGTTGTGCGGCTGCGGCGTGACGTCGGAGATCTGCCCGACCTCGAGGCCGGCGGCCTGCAGCGAACGGATGGCGGTTTCCCGGCCGGAGCCCGGACCCTTGACGAACACGTCGACCTTGCGCATGCCGTGCTCCATGGCACGACGGGCGGCCGCCTCGGCAGCGAGCTGCGCGGCGAACGGGGTCGACTTGCGGGAGCCCTTGAAGCCCACCTGGCCGGAGGAGGCCCAGGAGATCACAGCACCGGTCGGGTCGGTGATCGACACGATGGTGTTGTTGAAGGTGCTCTTGATGTGCGCCTGCCCGTGGGCGACGTTCTTGCGTTCCTTGCGCCGGACCTTCTTTACTGCGGCCCCAGCGCGTGCCTTCGGTGGCATAAGTCAGTGCGCTCCTATTACTTCCGACCGGGCTTCTTCTTACCGGCGACCGTGCGCTTCGGACCCTTACGGGTACGCGCGTTGGTCCGGGTCCGCTGTCCACGCACGGGCAGGCCCTTGCGGTGGCGGATGCCGGCGTAGCAGCCGATCTCAACCTTGCGGCGGATGTCCGCAGCGACCTCGCGGCGCAGGTCGCCCTCAACCTTGAAGTTGGCCTCGATGTAGTCGCGGAGCTGGACCAGCTCCTCTTCCGTGAGGTCCTTGGCGCGCTTGTTCAGGTCAATCGCGGTAGCAGTCAATGTCTCGACGGCACGGGTACGACCGATGCCGAAGATGTAAGTGAGCGCGATCTCCAACCGCTTTTCGCGGGGAAGATCGACGCCGACGAGACGAGCCATTACTGGGCTTTCTCCTCGTTCGTGATCTCGGAGGTCTGTGCCCGTCCCATCCCACCTGCCCAGGCGGGCCCCGGCCTCCGACCGGGGGTACAGCCGTGGTCACCCACGGCCGGGACGAGCTTGTTCAGTGGTGCGGATCTTGCGCGCGGACTCAGCCCTGGCGCTGCTTGTGGCGCGGGTCGGTCGAGCAGATGACCATGACCCGGCCGTGCCGCCGGATGACCCGGCAGTTGTTGCAGATCCGCTTGACGCTCGGCTTGACCTTCACGGTTTGCCTTAACTCTCAGTCAGACGGGATGTGGATAACCCCGGCGACCCCGGCAGTTACTTGTAGCGGTAGACGATGCGCCCACGGGTAAGGTCGTACGGCGACAACTCGACGACGACCCTGTCCTCGGGAAGGATGCGGATGTAGTGCTGGCGCATCTTCCCGGAGATGTGTGCCAGGACCCTGTGACCATTGGCGAGCTCAACGCGGAACATAGCGTTCGGCAGTGGCTCGATCACACGGCCTTCGATCTCGATGGCTCCGTCTTTCTTTGGCATGTCCTCCGCTACCTGACATCGGGTTCTTGGGGCAGGCTTGCGCAACGTCACATCCGGGCCCGACAAGACCCGAACCAGCCGCGGCTCCAACCGGTCCTCGAAGCGCTTGAGGACATGAAGGAGTGGACGCTACGCGCCAGCGAGCCAGTCTACGCGCCCGTAACAGCGACGCCAAACCGAGGGTTCCGTAACCCGCTGTCGGGCGTGTTCGCTGCCGGGCCTCTCGACCATATCCGCCCCAGTGGCCTCGTTCGCCCCGGTCTCTGAAGTGCACCGGAAGAGCCCGCACCACCGTGATCAACAGCCGGTCCGGCCCTGGCAGTGAGGTCGCCAGAGCCGGAAACTACTC
This sequence comes from Actinoplanes sp. NPDC023801, assembly GCF_040639655.1. NCBI lineage: Bacteria > Bacillati > Actinomycetota > Actinomycetes > Micromonosporales > Micromonosporaceae > Actinoplanes > Actinoplanes sp. NPDC023801. The sequence continues at coordinate 131,871 of NZ_JBFAAI010000008.1, forward strand.
GATCATCCACACCAGGGCACAGACAACAACGCTGGCGGGTACGCCCACGGGAGGCCCCCGCCGGTTCGCCCGCCGCGGCCGACTGGACCTGCATCGCGCGGCACCCGCCGCCGGCCGGCACTGCGTCGTGCCAGGAGCCCGCGGCCGACCGGAACCGCGTCGCGACAGGAGCCGCGGCCATCCGGAACCGCGTCGTGAGAGGCGCCCGCCAGACGAGCACAGCCGGCCCGCGTCTCAACTCCCGCCTGTGGCCACCGGATCCCGCCGGCAGGCCCTCAGATGCCCCCGTACGCCATGCGGTGACGGCATCCCGGGGGACGCAGCCGCCGTCTATGGCTGCCGGGCGGTGACCAGCTCGCCGAGACGCGCCCGGCCGCCGTCCGGAGCAGTGGTGACCCACACCCCGTCGGCCAGCAACGCCATCGTGTGTTCCACGTGGGCGGCCCGCGAGCCGTCCCGGGTCACCACGGTCCAGCCGTCCTCGAGTTCCGCGGTGCGCGGCGAGCCCATCGTGATCATCGGCTCGATGGCCAGCGCCAGACCGACCTCGAGCTTGATACCGCGACCCGGCTTGCCGTGGTTGAGCACGTGCGGGTCCTGATGCATCTCGGTGCCGATGCCGTGGCCACCGTAACCGTCGACGATCCCGTACCGCCCGGCCTTCCGGATGGCCTTCTCGATGTTGAACGAGATGTCGGTCAACCGGCCACGCCCGTTCGCCACACCCCGCGCCGCGGCAGCGATCCCGGCCCACATCGCGTCCTCGGCCACCTCGGCCATCTTCAGCAGCGCCGGGTCGGTCTCGCCCACCCCGACCGTGATCGCCGAGTCGCCGTGCCAGCCGTCCAGAACCGCGCCGCAGTCCAGTGAGATCAGGTCACCTTCCCGGAGAACCTGCTCGGTGCCCGGGATGCCGTGCACCACCTGCTCGTTGACGGAGGCGCAGATCGACGCGGGGAAACCGTGGTAGCCCTTGAACGACGGGACCGCGCCGGCGTCCCGGATCACCTTCTCGGCGATGGCGTCGAGATCGGCGGTGGAGACGCCCGGGGCGACCGCCGCGCGCATCGCGTCCAGAGCGGCGGCGACGACCAGGCCGGCCGCCCGCATCTTCTCGATCTGCTCGGGCGTCTTCAGCTGAATCTTCAGCTCGTGGCGGCGCATGGCGGTGAGCCTAACTCTCTCAGTCTCAACATGCCGCCGCCCCGGGGTCTCCCGGGGCGGCGTCGGTCAATCTGTGGGGCGGTCTCAGCCGCCGTAGGAACGCAGCGCGTCGATCGCACGGACCGTGACGTCCTCGACCGGGCCGGTGGCGTCGATGCCCACCAGCTTGCCCTGAGCGCCGTAGAAGTCGACAAGTGGCGCGGTCTTGTCCGCGTACTCCACCAGGCGGTTGGCGATCGTCTCGGCCTTGTCGTCGTCGCGCTGGAACAGCTCGCTGCCGCAGCGGTCGCAGGTGTCCGGCTTGCTCGTCGGGTCGAACTCGACGTGCCAGATCTTGCCGCAGCCACGGCAGGTGCGCCGCCCGGAGAGCCGGCGGATGACCTCGTCGTCGTCGACCACGAGTTCCATCACCAGGTCCAGTGCCGTACCCAGGTCGGCCAGGAGCTTGTCCAGGGCCGAAGCCTGCGGCACGGTACGCGGGAAACCGTCGAGCAGGAAGCCGTCACCGGCATCCGGCTCGGCGAGCCGGTCCCGGACCATGTTGATGGTCACCTCGTCCGGGACGAGCTGTCCGGCGTCCATGTAGCGCTTGGCCTCGACCCCGAGCGGCGTGCCCTGCGACACGTTCGCCCGGAAGATGTCACCGGTCGAGATCTTCGGTACGGCGAGATGGGCGGCGATGAACTCAGCCTGGGTCCCCTTGCCGGCCCCCGGAGGGCCCACCAGTACCAGCCGCACCTACATCGCCTCGCTTCGGTCCTGAGAAACCACGCCCACCGTCGACGCCAGAGCCACCCGGCTCCGCGTACCCACTACCGGAGGAACCCTTCGTAGTTCCGCTGCATGAGTTGGCTCTCGATCTGCTTCACCGTCTCCAGACCCACACCGACCATGATGAGCACCGCGACACCACCGAACGGGAAGTTCTGGTAGGAGCTCTGGTCGAGCCAGATGAAGAAGAAGTTCGGCAGGACCGAGATCAGGCCAAGGTACAGCGCCCCCGGGAGCGTGATTCGGCTGAGGATGAAGTCCAGGTAGTCCGCGGTCGGCTTGCCGGGACGGATACCCGGGACGAAACCACCGTACTTCTTCATGTTCTCCGCGACCTCGGTCGGGTTGAACGTGATGGACACGTAGAAGTACGTGAAGAAGATGATCAGGAGGAACATCACGCCGATGTAGAACGGGCTGACCGGGTCGGCCAGGTAGTTCTGGATCCAGATCTGGTAGTCCGTCAGCTTGTTCTTGTCGAAGAACTGCAGGTACAGCTGCGGCAGGTAGAGCAGCGACGAGGCGAAGATGACCGGGACGACACCCGCCTGGTTCACCTTCAGCGGGATGTAGGTGGAGGTGCCGCCGTACATCCGCCGGCCGATCATACGCTTGGCGTACTGGACCGGGATGCGCCGCTGGGCCTGCTCGATGAAGACCACCAGCGCGATGATGACCACGACCAGGCCGATCACCAGGAGGAACTTGCCGGTGCTGGTCGACTCCTTGATGCTCCAGCCTTCACCCGGGAGGCGGGCGGCGATCGAGGTGAAGATCAGGACCGACATGCCGTTGCCGACGCCGCGGTCGGTGATCAGCTCGCCGAGCCACATGACCACACCGGTACCGGCCGTCATCGTCATCACGAGGATGGTCAGGGTGAGCCACATCGGGATGCCGGTGTTCTCGGGGATGATCTGGTACGTCGGGTCGTTCTGGTCGCACAGGCCGTTGAAGAGCTGACCGGTGCGGGCCAGTGCCACGAACGCCGACGCCTGCAGAACCGCCAGGCCGAGGGTCAGGTACCGGGTGTACTGCGTGATCTTCGCCTGGCCGGACTGGCCCTCCTTGCGGAGCTGCTCGAGACGTGGGATGACCACGGTGAGCAGCTGCAGGATGATCGACGCCGTGATGTACGGCATGATGCCCAGCGCGAACACGGAGAGCTGGAGCAGCGCGCCGCCGGAGAACAGGTTGAGCAGATTGAGAAGGTCGTTGTTGGCCGACTCGGTCAGCTTGAGACATGCCCGTACGTTGGCGTAGGAGACGCCGGGACTGGGCAATGTGGCACCGAGACGGTAGATCCCAACGATCGCTACCGTGAAGAGTATCTTCTTCCGCAGGTCAGGCGTCCGAAGCGCACTCGTGAAGGCGGACAACAACTGATCCTCCTGCGTGGTCGCCACACTCTGGTTGCGGTATCCCCGAAAATCGGGCACACATCATTGGACAGCCATAGAGGCCGCCAGCGGAGCACTGTATCAGCAAGGCCGAGAGCGCAACCACCGGCATCGCACGGGCCGATGTCCCAGTACAACACAACTGTCCGGCTTCATGGCTGAACCGGTTGGTTGCGCGTCGATCGGAATGCCTGTCCCACCCTACGTCACGGGCCGGAACACAGCCCGCTTCCATCGAGGAGAACCACTCTCTCCGTAGGTCAAGCGGCGTCAGGGCGCCTGAGACCGCCGTCACCGCGTTTTGCCGCCCGCCCCTGGGTTGCGGCCCGTCCGCAGCGCGATCAAGGCCTCACGCGGCGCACAGGGCCGTTTCCGTAACCGTGACAACGGAAGAGGCCGCGGCCCCGGGAACACCCGGCGCCGCGGCCTCTCGCCGCGATCACTCGCTACAGCTCGGTGACGGAACCACCGGCGGCAGCAATCTTCTCCTTGGCCGACTCGCTGAACGCGTGGGCCGAGATGGTCAGCGAAACGCCGCCCAGCTCGCCCGAGCCCAGCACCTTGACCGGCTGACCCTTGCGGACCGCGCCGGCCTCGACCAGCTCCGCCGGGCCGATCTCGCCGCCGTTCGGGAACAGGTCGGCGAGCCGGTCCAGGTTGACGACCTGGAAGACGACCTTGTTGCGGGGCCGGTTGCCCAGACCCTTCACCTTCGGCAGTCGCATGTGGATAGGCATCTGCCCACCCTCGAACGACGCCGGGGTGTTCTTCCGGGCGCCGGTGCCCTTGGTACCGCGACCGGCGGTCTTGCCCTTGGAGCCCTCACCGCGACCCACACGGGTCTTCGCGGTCTTGGCACCGGGCGCCGGACGCAGGTGGTGAACCTTGATCGCCATTACTCGACCTCCTCGACAGTGACGAGGTGGTTCACCGCGAAGATCATGCCCCGAATCTCGGGACGGTCCTCCTTGACCACCACATCGTTGATCCGCTTCAGGCCGAGCGACCGCAGGGAGTCCCGCTGGTTCTGCTTACGGCCGATACCGGACCGGATCTGGGTGACCTTCAAGCGTGCCATCAGTGCACCGCCGCTTCCGCACGCGCTGCCAGCATGGCCGCCGGCGCCACGTCCTCGACCGGAAGACCGCGACGCTTGGCGACGGCCTCCGGCGACTCGAGGCCCTTCAGAGCGGCCACGGTCGCGTGCACGATGTTGATCGGGTTCGACGAGCCGAGGCTCTTCGACAGGATGTCGTGGATACCCGCGCACTCCAGCACGGCACGCACCGGGCCGCCGGCGATGACGCCGGTACCGGCGGAGGCCGGCTTGAGCAGCACGACGCCGGCCGCCGCCTCACCCGTGATGGGGTGCGGGATGGTCGCGCCGATCCGCGGAACCTTGAAGAAGTGCTTCTTGGCCTCCTCGACGCCCTTGGCGATCGCCGCGGGCACCTCCTTGGCCTTTCCGTAGCCGATGCCGACGGTGCCGTCACCGTCGCCGACGATCACCAGGGCGGTGAAGCTGAAGCGACGACCACCCTTGACGACCTTCGCGACACGGTTGATCGCGACGACCCGCTCCAGATGGGGGGTCTTCTCGACGGGCGCGTTACCGCGGCCGCCCTCGCGACGGTTGTCCCTGCGGTTGCCACCCTCGGTGTTACCGCCGGACCCGCCGCCTCGGCGCTGCTGACCAGGCATTGGTCAATTCCTCCTAGAACTCGAGTCCGGCTTCGCGAGCGGCGTCCGCGAGCGCGGCAATCCGGCCCGCGTACTTGTTGCCACCCCGGTCGAAGACGACCTTGGAAATCCCCGCGGCCTTCGCCCGCTCGCCGAGCAGAGCGCCGACCTTGCCGGCCTGGGCGCTCTTGTCGCCCTCGCCACCCCGGATCGAGGAGTCGAGAGTCGAGGCGGAAGCCAGCGTGTGACCCTTGAGGTCGTCGATGATCTGCGCGGTGATGTGCCGCGAGGATCGGGTGACGACCAGGCGGGGACGCTCGGCCGTACCACGGACGTTCTTGCGGACCCGGAAGTGCCGACGCGCCTTGCCAACGGCACGCTTGGCGGCGGGCCCGCCGCCGTTGCGGCGCTTGAGCAGCGTGGCGGTCACTTCTTACCTGCCTTTCCAGCCTTGCGGCGGATGACCTCGCCCTGGTACTTGACACCCTTGCCCTTGTAGGGCTCCGGCGGACGGATCTTGCGAATGTTCGCGGAGATCTCACCCACCAGCTGCTTGTCGATACCGGCGACGGTGAACTGGGTCGGCTTCTCGACGGAGAACGTGATGCCCGCCGGGGCCGGGACCAGAACCGGGTGCGAGAAGCCGAGGGCGAACTCGAGGTCCTTGCCCTTGGCGGTCACGCGGTAACCGGTGCCGTTGATCTCGAGCGTCTTCTTGTAGCCCTCGGTGACGCCGACGATCATGTTGGCGACCAGGGTACGAGAGAGGCCGTGGAGTTCCTTGGCCCGGCGCTCGTCGTTGGGGCGGTTGACGACCAGCTCGCCGCCGTCCTGCGAGACCGTGATCGGCTCGGCGACGGTGTGCGAGAGTTCGCCCTTGGGGCCCTTGACCTTGACGGTCTGCCCCGTGATGGTGACGTCGACGCCGGCCGGGACCGGGATCGACTTACGTCCGATTCGCGACATGTCTAAGTCTCCAGTTACCAGACGAAGGCGAGGACTTCCCCGCCAACGCTCCGCTTGCGGGCCTGCTTGTCGGTCAGCAGTCCCTGGGACGTCGAAATGATCGCGACACCGAGACCACCGAGCACGCGGGGCAGCTCGTCGGACTTGGCGTAAACCCGCAGGCCGGGCTTCGAGACGCGCTTGATGCCGGCGAGGCTGCGCTCGCGGTTCTGGCCGTACTTGAGCTCAACGACCAGACGCTTGCCGACCGCGCCCTCCTCGGGCTCCTCAGACGTCCACGACGCGATGTAACCCTCTGCCTTGAGGACCTCGGCGATGTTCGCCTTGATCTTCGAGTACGGCATGGTCACCTTGTCGTGGTACGCCTGGTTGGCGTTGCGCAGACGCGTCAGCATGTCTGCGATCGGGTCCGTCATCGTCATGGGTATTCGTCAACCTTTCTCGCCGGGGTTCCCGAGCAGTGCCCAGGCCTACGGCGAAGCGGCATTACATTCGGGTCCGCCTGGTGGCCCGCCGACGTGGGCGGGCCGAGGGCGGAAGTTACCAGGAGGCCTTGGACACGCCGGGAAGCTCACCGCGGTGGGCCATGTCCCGCACGCAGACGCGGCACAGGCCGAACTTGCGGTAAACCGAGTGCGGGCGACCGCACCTCTGGCAGCGGGTGTAGGCACGCACGGCGAACTTGGGCTTCGCGGCCGCCTTGATGATCAGCGCCTTCTTAGCCATGCTCAGTTCTCCTTGAACGGGAAGCCCAGGAGCTTCAGCAGCGCCCGGCCCTCGTCGTCGGTCGTGGCAGTCGTGACCACGGTGATGTCCATGCCCCGCGGGCGATCGATCCGGTCCTGGTCGATCTCGTGGAACACCGACTGCTCGGTCAGACCGAAGGTGTAGTTGCCGTGGCCGTCGAGCTTCCGGCCGTCCAGACCGCGGAAGTCACGGATACGGGGCAGCGAGATCGACAGCAGCCGGTCCAGGAACTCCCACATCCGGTCGCCCCGGAGGGTGACCTTCGCGCCGATCGGCATGCCCTCACGCAGCTTGAACTGCGCGATGGACTTGGTCGCCCGGCGGACCAGCGGCTTCTGACCGGTGATCGTGGTCAGGTCACGGACCGCACCGTCGATGAGCTTGGCGTCCCGGGCAGCCTCGCCGACACCCATGTTCACCACGATCTTGACAAGACCGGGGGTCTGCATGGGGTTGCCGTACTTGAACTGCTCCTGGATGGCCGGCACGACCTCGGAGCGGTACTTCTGCTTGAGACGAGGCAGCGCCTTGGCCTCGGTGGCGGCAGTCATGACAGTTCCTTACCGGTCGTACGCGCGATCCGGACCTTGTTGCCGTTCTCGTCGATCTTGTAGCCGATACGGGTCGGCTTGCCCTCGCTGTCCACGACCTGCACGTTCGAGATGTGGATCGGGGCTTCCTGGGTGATGATGCCACCGGTCTTCGAGCCGCGCTGGTTGGTGCGGATGCGCTCGTGCTTCTTGACGCGGTTGACGCCCTCGACCAGGACCTTGTCCCGCGTCGGGTAGGCCGCGATGACCTTGCCCTTGGCGCCCTTGTCCTTACCGGCGATGACGACGACCGTGTCGCCCTTCTTGATCTTCACGGTCAGAGCACCTCCGGCGCCAGGCTGATGATCTTCATGAACCGCTTGTCGCGCAGCTCGCGCCCGACCGGGCCGAAGATGCGGGTGCCGCGGGGGTCCCCGCCGTCCTTGATGATGACGGCGGCGTTCTCGTCGAAGCGGATGTACGAGCCGTCCGGGCGACGCCGCTCCTTCGCGGTGCGGACGACGACCGCCTTGACGACGTCGCCCTTCTTCACACCGGCACCGGGGATGGCGTCCTTGACGGTGGCCACGATGACGTCGCCGATGCTCGCGTAACGGCGACCGGAACCGCCGAGTACGCGGATGCACAGGATCTCCCGGGCACCCGTGTTGTCGGCGACGCGCAGTCGCGACTCCTGCTGGATCACGTCTGTCTCCTATGTCTGCCAGTTCTCCGGGAAACAACCCGAAGCTTGGCGGAACGATGGTCCGCTGGGCCGGCTCTCACCGGCCCAGCGCACTCACTTGGCCTTTTCGAGGATCTCCACGATGCGCCACCGCTTGGTGGCGGAGAGCGGACGGGTCTCCATGATCGAAACCCGGTCGCCGACGCCCGCAGCATTCTGCTCGTCGTGCACCTTCAGCTTCCGCGTACGGCGAATGACCTTGCCGTACAGGGCGTGCTTGACGCGGTCCTCGACCTCGACAACGACGGTCTTGTCCATCTTGTCGCTGACCACGAGACCGTCACGCACCTTGCGCTGTGCGCGCGGAGCGGTGGTGTTCTCACTCATGCCGTCACCTCATCCGGCGCGACCGAGAGCCCAAGCTCACGCTCACGCATGATCGTGTAGATCTTCGCGATGTCCTTGCGGACGACCTGGAGCCGACGGTGATTGTCGAGCTGCCCGGTCGCACGCTGCACACGAAGGTTGAACAGCTCCGCCTTGGCCTCCCGCAGCTTCGCGACCAGCTCCTCTTCAGGAAGCTCGCGGAGCTCGGCTGCCTTAACGCCCGCTGCCATCAGCTTTCACCCACTTCGCGTGTCACGATGCGGCACTTCATCGGGAGCTTGTGGATCGCGCGGCGCATCGCCTCACGCGCGACCGTCTCGTTCGGGAAGGACATCTCGAAGAGAATCCGACCCGGCTTGACGTTCGCCACCCACCACTCGGGAGAACCCTTACCGGAACCCATGCGGGTCTCGGCCGGCTTCTTGGTCAGCGCCTGGTCCGGGAAGATCGAGATCCAGACCTTGCCGCCACGCTTGATGTGACGGGTCATGGCGATACGTGCCGACTCGATCTGCCGGTTCGTCACGTAGGCCGGTTCCAGAGCCTGGATACCGAACTCGCCGAAGACGACCCGGTTGCCGCCCTTGGACGCGCCACTGCGGTCCGGGTGATGCGGCTTACGGAAGCCCTTTGGGGGCTTACGCGGCATCAGCATGTGTCAGCCCTCCTGCTGCGTCTCGGCCGGAGCCGGAGCCGCGGCAACCGCGGCGTCGTTCAGGTTCTCGCCGGCCGGAGTGTCGCCACCCCGGGCCTGAGCGGCCGCTGCACGGCCGGCCTCGGTGCCGCCCGCGGTCGTGCCGGACGAACCGGAACGGCCACGGCGCGGGCGCTCGGGGCGCTCGGCACGGTCACGCCGCGGACGCGCGGGCGCCTCAGCGACGGCCTCACGACCCGGAACGGCGTCGCCCTTGTAGATCCAGACCTTCACACCGATACGGCCGAACGTGGTACGGGCCTCGAAGAAGCCGTACTCGATGTTGGCGCGCAGCGTGTGCAGCGGAACGCGACCCTCACGGTAGAACTCCGTGCGGCTCATCTCCGCGCCGCCGAGACGGCCGGAGACCTGCACACGGATGCCCTTGCAGATCGGGTTCTTCATGGCCGACTGCATGGCCTTGCGCATCGCGCGGCGGAAGCTGACCCGGGAGGACAGCTGCTCCGCGACGCCCTGCGCGACCAGCTGAGCGTCCGACTCGGGGCTCTTCACCTCGAGGATGTTCAGCTGGACCTGCTTGCCGGTGAGCTTCTCGAGCTCGCCACGGATCCGGTCGGCCTCCGCGCCCTTACGGCCGATGACGATGCCCGGCCGGGCGGTGTGGATGTCGACACGTACCCGGTCACGGGTCCGCTCGATGTCCACCTTGGAGATGCCGGCGCGCTCGAGGCCCTTGGACATCATGCGGCGGATCTTGACGTCCTCGCCGATGTAGTCCTTGTAGAGCTTGTCCGCGAACCAGCGGCTCTTCCAGTCGGTGGAGATGCCGAGACGGAACCCGGTGGGGTGAACCTTCTGACCCATTACTCGGCACCCTCCGTGCTCTGGGACTCGGCCTTCGGCGCGGCCTTCTTGGCCGTTGCCTTCTTCGCCGGGCGGGCCGTCTGGACCGCCTCGACCGCGATGGTGATGTGGCTGGTGCGCTTGCGGATCCGGTACGCCCGGCCCTGCGCCCGCGGACGGAACCGCTTGAGCGTCGGGCCCTCGTCGACGTACGCCTCGCTCACGAGCAGGGCGTCGGGGTCGAGCCGCTCGTTGTTCTCAGCGTTCGCGATCGCGCTGGCAAGCACCTTGTAAACCGGCTCGCTGGCACCCTGCGGCGCGAACTGCAGAACGACCAGCGCCTCCTTCGCGGGCAGACCACGAACGAGGTTGATCACCCGGCGCGCCTTGTTCGGCGAGATGCGCACGTGTCGCGCAACCGCCCGCGCGCCCGGAAGCACCGGAGCGTCGCCCTTAACTGGCATCGCTGTAGCTCCTAATTCCTCTGATACGTGAATCTGCTTAGCGACGACGGCTCTTGCGGTCGTCCTTCTCGTGACCCTTGAACGTACGGGTCAGAGCGAACTCGCCGAGCTTGTGCCCGACCATCGCCTCGGTGACGAAGACCGGGACGTGCTTGCGGCCGTCGTGCACGGCGATCGTGTGCCCAAGCATGTCCGGGATGATCGTCGAGCGGCGCGACCAGGTCTTGATGACGTTCTTCGAGTTCTTCTCGTTCTGAACTTCCACCTTCTTGAGCAGGTGGTCGTCGACGAACGGGCCCTTCTTCAGGCTGCGAGGCATCTTTTAACTCCCGTTACCCGCGCTTGCGGGTGGCGTAGCGGCGGCGAACGATCAGCTTGTCGCTCTCCTGGCCCTTGCGGCGGGTACGGCCCTCCGGCTTACCAGCCGGGTTGACCGGGTGACGACCACCGGAGGTCTTACCCTCACCACCACCGTGCGGGTGGTCGACAGGGTTCATGGCGACACCACGGACGGTCGGGCGCTTGCCCTTCCACCGCATACGGCCGGCTTTACCCCAGTTGATGTTCGACTGCTCGGCGTTGCCGATCTCGCCGACCGTCGCGCGGCAGCGGATGTCGACACGACGGATTTCACCGGAGGGCATACGCAGCGTGGCGTAGGCACCCTCACGGCCGAGCAGCTGGATACCGACGCCGGCCGAGCGGGCCAGCTTGGCACCACCGCCGGGACGAAGCTCCACACCGTGGACCGTCGTACCGACCGGGATGTTGCGCAGGGGAAGGTTGTTCCCCGGCTTGATGTCCGCGCCCACGCCCGACTCGACGCGGTCGCCCTGCTTCAGGTCCTTCGGCGCGAGGATGTAGCGCTTCTCACCGTCGGCGTAGTGCAGCAGAGCGATGCGCGAGGTGCGGTTGGGGTCGTACTCGATGTGAGCGACCTTGGCCGGCACGCCGTCCTTGTCGTTCCGCTTGAAGTCGATGAGCCGGTACTGACGCTTGTGGCCACCGCCCTGGTGCCGCGTGGTGATGCGGCCGTGGACGTTGCGACCACCCTTCTTGGGCAGCGGTACCAGCAGAGACTTCTCCGGAGTCGACCGGGTGATCTCGGCGAAGTCGGCGACGCTCGAGCCGCGACGGCCCGGCGTGGTCGGCTTGTACTTACGGATTGCCATGATTCACAAACCCCTTAGCTGACCGGGCCGCCGAAGGCCTCGATACGGTCACCGTCAGCCAGCTTCACCATCGCGCGCTTGGTGGCCTTGCGCTGCCCCCAGCCACTGCGGGTGCGCTTGCGCTTGCCCTCACGGTTGGCCGTGTTCACGGTCAGCACGCGGACGTTGAAGATCTGCTGGATCGCGATCTTGATCTGGGTCTTGTTCGCGTCCGGACGGACCTCGAACGTGTACCAGTTCTGGTCGAGAACGCTGTAGCTCTTCTCGGAGACCACCGGGGCGACGATGATGTCGCGCGGGTCGGCGATCGTGCTCACTTGTCGCCCTCCTCGGACTTCTCGGCCCCGCCCAGGAACTCGTCGAGCGCGACCTTCGTGAAGACCACCTCGTCGGCGACCAGCACGTCATAGGTGTTGAGCTGGCCGGCCTCGATGAGGTGCACGGTCGGCTCGTTCCGCAGCGACACCCAGTTCAGCTCGTCCTGGCTGTCCAGAACGACCAGAACCTTGGTGGTCTGGGCGACCTTGCGCAGCGTCGCGACGGCGGCCTTGGTCGACGGCTTCTCGCCGGTGACGAAGGACTCGACGACGAACACGCGGCCGTCACGGGCCCGGTCGGAGAGGGCGCCACGCAGAGCGGCGGCCTTCATCTTCTTGGGGGTCCGCTGGCTGTAGTCGCGCGGCACGGGACCGTGCACGACGCCACCACCGGTGAACTGCGGCGCGCGGATCGAGCCCTGACGGGCGCGACCGGTGCCCTTCTGCTTGTACGGCTTCTTGCCGCCACCGGCGACCTCGCCGCGCGTCTTGGTCTTGTGCGTGCCCTGACGGGCCGCGGCCAGCTGCGCTACGACGACCTGGTGCATCAGCGGGATGTTCGCCTGGACGTCGAAGACGTTGGCGGGCAGGTCGACCGAGCCGGCCTTGGCGCCCTCAGCGTTGATCACGTCAACCGAGCTCACTTGGCACCGCCCTTCACGGTCTTCTTCGCCGCGGTACGGACAAGGATCAGCCCACCCTTGGGGCCGGGCACCGCGCCGCGGACAAGGATCAGGTTGCGCTCGGTGTCGACGGCCTGGATGACCAGGTTCTGCACGGTGAAGCGCTTGCCACCCATGCGACCGGCCATCTTCTGGCCCTTAAAGACACGGCCCGGAGTGGCGCAGGCGCCGATCGAGCCGGGCGAGCGGTGCTTGCGCTCGACACCGTGGCTGGCGCGCAGACCGTGGAAGCCGTGCCGCTTCATGACACCGGCGAAGCCCTTGCCCTTGGTCTTACCGGTCACGTCGATCGGCTGGCCGACCGCGAACGTGTCAACGGTGACTTCCTGGCCGAGCTCGTACTCGCTCGCGTCAACGGTGCGCAGCTCGACGATGTGGCGGCGCGGCGAAACGCCGGCCTTGGCGAACTGGCCGCTCTCCGGCTGGTTCACCTTCCGCGGGTCGATCGCGCCGTACGCCAGCTGGACAGCCGCGTAGCCGTCCTTCTCATGGGTGCGGACCTGGGTCACGACGCACGGGCCGGCCTGCACCACGGTTACCGGGACGACCTTGTTGTTGTCCCAGACCTGGGTCATGCCGAGCTTGGCGCCCAGGATCCCCTTAACTTGCCTGTCCATTGTCCGGTCCCTACAGCTTGATCTCGATGTCGACGCCAGCCGGCAGGTCGAGGCGCATGAGCGAGTCGACCGTCTTCGGAGTCGGGTCGATGATGTCGATCAGACGCTTGTGCGTGCGCATCTCGAAGTGCTCGCGCGAGTCCTTGTACTTGTGCGGCGAACGGATCACGCAGAAACGGTTGATCTCCGTGGGCAGCGGCACCGGGCCCGCGACCTGCGCCCCGGTACGCGTCACCGTCTCGACGATCTTCCGCGCCGAGGAGTCGACGACCTCGTGGTCATAGGCCTTGAGCCGGATGCGGATCTTCTGTCCCGCCATGGTGGCTTCTGTTTCCTTCTCTCGATGCCGCTACCTGCGGAAGCGGGTAACCTCCGCATGCCCGCAGGACGGTTGGTCCTGCGTTGTCCGACCCCCGCGGTCGGGCGTGTCGCGCCTCCGGGCCGATGGAGCCCAGGCAGAGTGCAAGCACTCCAGTCGATCACGGGGATCTGTGGTGTCGGGCGGCAAACGGAACACACCCGGACACCCGGCGAGGGTGGGTAACCATAGAGCAGTGCTAGCTGCCAACGGCTACCCACCCCGCGCGGACGCAACCTGACTAGTATGCCGGATTGAATCCGGCATTACCAATCGGGGTCACCTGAGGGTCGAAACCCTCATTCACTTGTTGATCTTCGTGACCGTTCCGGCGCCGACGGTGCGGCCACCCTCACGGATCGCGAACTTCAGGCCCTGCTCCATGGCGATCGGCTGGATCAGCTTCACGGACATGGAGGTGGAGTCGCCGGGCATGACCATCTCGGTGCCCTCGGGCAGCGTGACGACGCCGGTGACGTCCGTGGTACGGAAGTAGAACTGCGGCCGGTAGTTCTGGAAGAACGGGGTGTGCCGGCCACCCTCCTCCTTCGAGAGGATGTAGACCTGGCCCTCGAACTCCGTGTGGGGAGTCGTGGTGCCCGGCTTCACGACGACCATGCCGCGCTCGACGTCCTCGCGCTTGATGCCGCGGAGCAGCAGACCGACGTTCTCACCCGCGCGGGCCTCGTCGAGCAGCTTGCGGAACATCTCGATGCCGGTGCAGACGGTCTTGGTCGACTTCTCGCGGATACCGACGATCTCGACCTCCTCGTTCGGCTTGAGGATGCCGCGCTCGGCGCGACCGGTCACCACGGTGCCACGGCCGGTGATCGTGAAGACGTCCTCGATCGGCATGAGGAACGGCTTCTCGGTCTCACGCTCGGGCTGCGGGATCGCGGTGTCGACCGCGTTCATCAGCTCGAGGAGCTTGCCGGTCCACTCCGGGTCGCCCTCGAGCGCCTTGAGCGCCGACACGCGCACGACCGGCAGGTCGTCGCCCGGGAACTCGTAGGTGCTGAGCAGCTCGCGGACCTCGAGCTCGACGAGCTCCAGGAGCTCCTCGTCCTCGACCATGTCGCTCTTGTTCAGGGCGACGACGATGTACGGAACGCCGACCTGGCGGGCCAGGAGGACGTGCTCCTTGGTCTGCGGCATCGGGCCGTCGGTGGCGGCCACGACCAGGATCGCGCCGTCCATCTGGGCGGCACCGGTGATCATGTTCTTGATGTAGTCGGCGTGGCCGGGGCAGTCCACGTGCGCGTAGTGACGCGCCGCGGTCTGGTACTCGACGTGCGCGATCGAGATCGTGATGCCGCGGGCCTTCTCCTCCGGCGCCTTGTCGATCTCGTCGAACGGGGTGTACGGGTTCAGGTCCGGGAACTCGTCGTGCAGGACCTTCGTGATGGCCGCAGTCAGCGTCGTCTTACCGTGGTCGATGTGACCAATGGTGCCGATGTTGACGTGCGGCTTAGTCCGCTCGAACTTCGCCTTCGCCACTGGTGTCCTCCTGTGGACTGATCATTACTTTTCGCCCGGCACGCCGATAAGGCGCTCAGGACTCTGTCGACTGCCAGTGCACGTGCGGTCCTCGACGGACCGCACGTGCCTCAACGCGTCAGGCGCCGGTGGCCTTAGCGATGATCTCCTTAGCCACGTTCGCGGGAACCTCGGCGTAGGAGTCGAACAGCATGCTGTAGCTCGCCCGGCCCGCAGTCTTCGACCGGAGGTCGCCGACGTAGCCGAACATCTCCGAGAGCGGAACCAGAGCCTTGACGACGCGGGCGCCGGAGCGCTCCTCCATCGACTGGATCAGGCCGCGGCGGGAGTTGAGGTCGCCGATGACGTCACCCATGTTGTCCTCAGGGGTGGTGACCTCAACGGCCATCATCGGCTCCAGCAGCGCGGGGTCGGCCTTGCGGGCCACTTCCTTCATCGCCATGGAGCCGGCGATCTTGAACGCCATCTCGGACGAGTCGACCTCGTGGTACTGACCGTCGACCAGCGTGAACTTCACGCCGACGAGCGGGTAGCCGGCGAGGACGCCGTACTGGAGGGAGTCCTGCGCGCCCGCGTCCACCGAAGGGATGAACTCCTTGGGGATGCGACCACCGGACACGGCGTTCACGAACTCGTATGTGGGGCCGTCAGCCTCGAGCGACAGCGGCTCGACGTTGACGACGACCTTCGCGTACTGGCCCGAGCCACCGGTCTGCTTCTTGTGGACGTACGTGTGCTTCTCCACGGTGCCGCGGATCGTCTCACGGTACGCCACCTGCGGCTTGCCGATGTTCGCCTCGACGTTGAACTCGCGCCGCATGCGGTCGACGAGGATGTCGAGGTGGAGCTCGCCCATGCCGGCGATGATGGTCTGCCCGGTCTCCTCGTCGTTGAAGACGCGGAAGGTCGGGTCCTCCTCGGCCAGACGCTGGATCGCGGTGCCCAGCTTCTCCTGGTCCGACTTGGTCTTCGGTTCGATGGCGACCTGGATGACCGGCTCCGGGAAGGTCATCGACTCCAGGATGACCGGGTTCGCCGGGTCGCTGAGCGTGTCGCCGGTGGTGGTCTGCTTGAGACCCTGCACCGCGATGATGTCGCCGGCCTGCGCCGTCGACCGCTCCTCACGCTTGTTCGCGTGCATCTGGTAGATCTTGCCGATCCGCTCCTTCCGGTCCTTGGTGGAGTTGACCACCTGGGAACCGGAGTCGAGCGTGCCGGAGTAGACCCGTACATAGGTCAGCTTGCCGAGGTGCTTGTCCGTCTGAATCTTGAACGCCAGACCCGAGAAGGGCTCGTCGTTCGACGGCTTGCGGAGCATCGGCGTCTCGCCGTCGGTGGCCGTGCCCTCGATCGCCGGAACGTCCAGCGGCGACGGCAGGAAGTCGACGACCGCGTCGAGCATGGGCTGAACGCCCTTGTTTTTGAACGCGGAGCCGCACAGGACCGGGTTGGCCTTGCTGGCGATCGTGGCGCGCCGGATGGCGGCCCGGATCTCGTCGATCGAGACCTCTTCGCCTTCGAGGTACTTCTCCATCACGGCGTCGTCGACGTCGGCAAGCGTCTCGATCAGCTTCTCGCGCCACTCGTTCGCGGAGTCGACCAGGTCGGCCGGGATCTCCTCGATCGCGTAGTCCTCACCCTTCTGGGTCTCCCCGCGCCAGGTGAGCGCCTTCATCTCGATCAGGTCGACGACGCCGATGTGGTCGCCCTCGAGCCCGATCGGGATCTGCAGCACGAGCGGCGTGGCGTTCAGCCGGTCGATCATCATCTGCACGCAGCGGAAGAAGTCCGCACCGGTCCGGTCGAGCTTGTTGACGAAGCACATCCGGGGAACGTGGTACTTGTCCGCCTGACGCCAGACGTTCTCGGTCTGCGGCTCTACGCCGGCGACGCCGTCGTAAACCGCGACCGCACCGTCGAGCACGCGCAGCGACCGCTCGACCTCGACCGTGAAGTCGACGTGGCCGGGCGTGTCGATGATCTGGATCGTGTAGCCCTTCCACTCGCACTTCGTGGCGGCGGAGGTGATGGTGATACCGCGTTCCTGCTCCTGCTCCATCCAGTCCATGACGGCGGCGCCCTCGTGGACCTCACCGATCTTGTACGTGATGCCGGTGTAGAACAGGATCCGCTCGGTCGTCGTGGTCTTACCAGCGTCGATGTGCGCCATGATGCCGATGTTGCGAACCTTGGCGAGCGCGTCTGCGGCGGCCACTTCCATCCCTACTTTTCTTCGTCGTCGTCTCTAGGACCGGTACGAATGCCTTGGCCCGGCGAATGCCGGGCCCTCAGCAGGGTCTTACCAGCGGTAGTGCGCGAAGGCCTTGTTGGACTCCGCCATCTTGTGGGTGTCCTCGCGACGCTTCACAGCGGCACCGAGGCCGTTGCTGGCGTCGAGCAGCTCGTTCTGCAGCCGCTCGATCATGGTCTTCTCGCGGCGGGCCTTGGAGTACTGGACCAGCCAGCGCAGACCGAGGGTGGTCTGACGCGGGGTGCGGACCTCGACCGGAACCTGGTAGGTCGCGCCACCGACGCGGCGGCTGCGGACCTCGAGGGTCGGCTTCACGTTGTCCATGGCGCGCTTCAGGATGACCACGGGGTCGGTGCCGCTCTTCTCGCGGGCACCTTCCAGGGCTCCGTACACGATGCGCTCGGCGAGCTGACGCTTGCCGCCGGTGAGGATCTTGTTGACCAGCTGCGTTACCAGCGGGGAGTTGTACACCGGGTCTGCGACCACAGGGTGGCGCGGAGCGGGTCCCTTACGCGGCATGTCAGCTCTTCTCCTTCTTCGCGCCATAACGGCTGCGGGCCTGCTTGCGGTTGCGGACACCCTGGGTGTCAAGCGAACCGCGGACGATCTTGTAGCGGACGCCCGGAAGGTCCTTCACTCGACCGCCACGCACGAGCACGATCGAGTGCTCCTGCAGGTTGTGGCCGACGCCCGGGATGTACGCCGTCACCTCGATCTGGCTGCTCAGCTTCACACGAGCGACCTTGCGCAGCGCAGAGTTGGGCTTCTTGGGGGTAGTGGTGTACACGCGCGTGCACACGCCGCGCCGCTGAGGGCTTCCCTTCAGCGCCGGCGTCTTCGTCTTGCTCGTCTTCGCCTGGCGGCCCTTGCGGACCAGCTGCTGGATCGTGGGCACCGGGTTTCTCCGCTCCCTTCGGCCGCTTCCTGTTTACGGCCGCACCGTGTATTTCTGCCTCTGTGTGCGAGCTCTCCCCGGTGGGGAGTGTCCCGCACCCGCGGTCGGGCGTGTCGTCCGGCTCACGGTCCCATCACGCGTGAAGGTTCACGCGCTCCGGATGTTGTCTGTGTGAACAGGGCCCTTCACCGAGCCCTGCCCGTCGTGGTGCTCTAACCCGTCGCACGTTCCGAAACGGGTGCACGCACGAGTTGCCCGGGCGAGCCCGGGCACGAGGGGAAAGACTACCCACCATGCGCACCCAGGTCAAAATGAGCCCAGGCTCCCACGATGGACATCTCCGTATACCAGTGTACCGGGTACTCCTGCGTGCCATCCTCGCGGTGCCAGATCTCAGCTCCGGACCCCCCGCCGAAGGGCTCCGGAGGCTCACGACAACTGCAACGCCAGCCCCAGTCCGAGCGACAGCAGCGCCAGTGCGGCACCGGCGATACCACAGACAATCCCGCCGGTTGCCAGCCCACGGCCGGTGAAGCGGACGCGGCCCGGCTGCGGAGGCCGCGAGATCTGCCGCCGGCCGATCAACCCGGCGGTCACTGCGCCGGCGCAGGCCAGCACGCTGAGCAGGGTGAACGCTCCGGCAATCCAGCCGCCCCACCCGTCCTCGGCCCCGGTCAGGCCGAAGCAGAGAGCCGCCAGAGCGACGAGGATCGCACCGATCCCGGCGACCAGCGAACCGATGGCCGGACCCGACGTGATCGGAGCCACCTGCAGGTGCACCAGACCGAACCCCGTGCCGGTCACCTGGTCGACCCGCTCCGGCTGCCAGCCCGTGGCGGGCCGCGGCGGAGGCGGGGGCCCATAACCGTAGGACGGCGGCGGGGCGCCGTACTGAACCGGTGGTGGGCCGTACGGCGGTGGGTACGGCGAACCCGGGGGTTGCGTCATACGAAAAGCATGTCACCCGTACGGGCCCGATTGCAGCCCGCCCCGGCGACCACCGTAACCGGCTCAGTCGGTACCGGGGGCGAAATCCTGGCCGGGCGCCGCCGCCAGGTGCAGAAGCCCGGCGATCAGCAACACCACCAGTGCGCCGACGGCCAGCACCAGACCTGCCCAGGCCAGCCCGCGCCCCCGCCGGATCCATGCCGACCCGGACAGATAGCCGCCCGCCGCATACGCCTCACGCGCTGCCTGACGGGCCAAAAGCAACGCCAGCGTGGCAGGGATCACCCCACCGATCAGTGGGCCGGTGAGCAGTCCCACGAGACCGAGGGCGAAGACGGCCCGCGCCTTCGTCGACGGCACCGGTTCCGGGTCCATCGGGTGGCGGGTGGGCACGGCGGGAAGAGTCACCAACCCATCTTAGGAACGCCCATGGGGCGGCCGCGCAATGCGCGACCGCCCCATGTGGAGAAACCCTTAGCGGTACGACCCGAAGTCGAAGTCGTCCAGCGGCACGGCCTGCCCGCTGGCCGGCCCGAAGCCGTAGTCGGTCTCCGGGTACCCGGTCATCGAGTACACCTTGGCCTTGGCCTCCTCGGTCGGCTCGACCCGGATGTTGCGGTACTTGGAGATACCGGTACCGGCCGGGATGAGCTTACCGATGATGACGTTCTCCTTGAGGCCCACCAGCGAGTCGCTGCGCGAGTTGATCGCAGCGTCGGTGAGCACCCGGGTGGTCTCCTGGAAGGAGGCCGCCGAGAGCCAGGAGTCGGTCGCCAGCGAGGCCTTGGTGATACCCATCAGCACCGGACGACCGGCGGCGGGCTCACCACCCTCGCCGACGAGCCGGCGGTTCTCCGACTCGAAGAGCGCCCGGTCGACCAGGATTCCCGGAAGGAACTCGGTCGCGCCGGAGTCGATGACCGTCACCCGCTTGAGCATCTGGCGGATGATGATCTCGATGTGCTTGTCGTGGATGAGCACACCCTGCGAGCGGTAGACCTCCTGGACCTCACTGGTCAGGTGGACCTGGACCGCGCGCGGGCCCATGATGCGCAGCAGCTCGTGCGGGTCGATGGTGCCCTCGGTGAGCTTCTCGCCGACGCCGACGTGGCCGCCGTCCGGGATGCGCAGCTTGACGCGCTTGGAGATCTTGTCGTACACGATCTCCTCGCTGCCGTCGTCCGGCACCACGATGATCTTCCGCGAGCGCTCGCCGTCCTCGATCCGCACGCGTCCCGGGGTGTCGGCGATGGGCGCCTTGCCCTTGGGCACACGGGCCTCGAAGATTTCCTGGACACGCGGCAGACCCTGGGTGATGTCCTCACCCGCGACACCACCGGTGTGGAAGGTACGCATCGTCAGCTGCGTGCCGGGCTCACCGATCGACTGGGCCGCGATGATGCCGACCGCCTCGCCGATGTCGACCGCCTTGCCGGTCGGCAGCGAACGGCCGTAACAGGCCGCGCACACGCCGAGCTTCGACTCACAGGTCAGCACGCTGCGCACCCGGACCGTCTCGACGCCGGCCGCTACGAGCGCGTCCACCATGATCGAGTTGAGGTCGTCGCCACGCGACGCCACGCGGTTGCCGTTGGCGTCGTCGATGTTGTCGGCCAGCGTCCGGGCGTGCACGCCGGTCTCGGCGTGCACGTGCACGACCAGCTTGCCGTCGACCCGCTCGGGGTCGGTGACCGCCATCGGGATCGCGCGCTCGGTGCCGCAGTCCTCCTCGCGGATGATGACGTCCTGCGAGACGTCCACCAGACGACGGGTCAGGTAACCCGAGTCGGCGGTACGCAGCGCGGTGTCGGCAAGACCCTTACGAGCACCGTGCGTGGAGATGAAGTACTCCAGAACGGTCAGACCCTCGCGGTACGACGAGGTGATCGGCCGCGGGATGATCTCACCCTTGGGGTTGGCCACCAGACCACGGATCGCGGCGATCTGCCGGAGCTGGAGGAGGTTACCGCGAGCGCCGGAGTTGATCATGACCCAGAGCGGGTTCTCCTGCGGCAGCGCGGTCTCCATCTCCTTGGAGATCTCGTTGGTCGCCTTGGTCCAGATGTCGATGAGCTCGCTACGGCGCTCCTCGGACGTGATCAGACCACGCTGGTACTGCTTGTCGATCTGGTCGGCCTCGCCCTGGTAGCGAGCGAGGATCTCCGGCTTGCGCGGCGGGGCGATGACGTCGCCCATACCGATCGTCACACCGGACCAGGTGGCCCAGTGGAAGCCGGCCTCCTTGAGCGCGTCCAGGGTCGCGGCCAGGGCGACCTTGGGGAAGCGCTCGGCGAGGTCGTTGACGATCGCCGACAGCTGACCCTTGCGGATCTCGTAGTTGACGTACCGGTAGCCCGGGGGCAGCGTCTCGTTGAAGATGACGCGGCCCAGGGTGGTCTCGACCAGCACCGGGTCACCCTCGACCCAGTCCTCCGCCGGCACCCAGGTCTCACCCTTGGCACCGTTGTCGACACCGACGACCTCACGCAGCCGGATCCTCACCGGAGCCTGCAGGTGCAGTTCGCCCGCGTCGAACGCCATCCGCGCCTCGGCGTCGGAGCTGAACACCCGGCCCTCGCCCTTGGCACCGGGCGTCATGTGGGTCAGGTAGTACAGACCGATGACCATGTCCTGGGTGGGCATGGTGACCGGCTTGCCGTCAGCCGGCTTGAGGATGTTGTTCGACGACAGCATCAGGATCCGGGCCTCGGCCTGGGCCTCGGCCGACAGCGGCACGTGGACCGCCATCTGGTCACCGTCGAAGTCCGCGTTGAACGCGGTGCAGACGAGCGGGTGGATCTGGATCGCCTTGCCCTCGACCAGCTGCGGCTCGAAGGCCTGGATGCCGAGACGGTGCAAAGTCGGAGCACGGTTCAGCAGAACCGGGTGCTCGGAGATGACCTCTTCGAGGACGTCCCACACGACCGGGCGCTGACGCTCGACCATCCGCTTGGCGGACTTGATGTTCTGCGCGTGGTTCAGGTCGACCAGGCGCTTCATCACGAACGGCTTGAACAGCTCCAGCGCCATCTGCTTCGGCAGGCCGCACTGGTGCAGCTTGAGCCGGGGGCCGACGACGATGACGGAACGACCGGAGTAGTCCACGCGCTTGCCGAGCAGGTTCTGACGGAACCGGCCCTGCTTGCCCTTGAGCATGTCGGAGAGCGACTTCAGCGGGCGGTTACCCGGACCGGTGACCGGCCGGCCACGGCGGCCGTTGTCGAACAGCGCGTCGACGGCCTCCTGGAGCATCCGCTTCTCGTTGTTCACGATGATCTCGGGGGCACCGAGGTCGATCAGACGCTTAAGGCGGTTGTTCCGGTTGATGACCCGGCGGTACAGGTCGTTCAGGTCGGAGGTCGCGAAACGGCCACCGTCGAGCTGCACCATCGGGCGCAGGTCCGGCGGGATGACCGGAACGCAGTCCAGGACCATGCCGAGCGGCGAGTTGCGGGTGTTCAGGAACGCCGCGACGACCTTGAGCCGCTTGAGCGCCCGGATCTTCCGCTGGCCCTTGCCGCTACGGATGATCTCCCGGAGGTTCTCCGCCTCGGCGTCCAGATCCATGTTCTGGAGCAGCGCCTTGATGGCCTCGGCACCCATGCCGCCGGTGAAGTACTCACCGAAGCGGTCACGCAGCTCGCGGTAGAGCAGCTCGTCGGTGACCAGCTGCTTCGAGTCGAGCTTGCGGAAGGTGTCGAGCACCTCGTCGAGGCGGTCGATCTCACGCTGCGCCTTGTCCCGGATCTGGCGCATCTCGCGCTCGCCGGCTTCCTTGACCTTGCGGCGCACGTCGGCCTTGGCACCCTCGGCCTCGAGCTCGGCGAGGTCCTGCTCCAGCTTGGCGGCCCGCTTCTCGATCTCGGAGTCACGGCCGTTCTCGGACTGGCGCTTCTCGGCGAAGATCTCGTTCTCGATGGTGGACATGTCACGGTGACGCGACTCGGCGTCAACGCTCGTGATCACGTACGAGGCGAAGTAGATGATCTTCTCGAGGTCCTTGGGAGCCAGGTCGAGCAGATAGCCCAGCCGGCTCGGGACGCCCTTGAAGTACCAGATGTGCGTGACGGAAGCGGCCAGCTCGATGTGGCCCATGCGCTCACGCCGGACCTTGGAACGGGTCACCTCGACGCCACAGCGCTCACAGATGATGCCCTTGAACCGGACACGCTTGTACTTACCGCAGTAGCACTCCCAGTCCCGCTGCGGACCGAAGATCTTCTCGCAGAAGAGTCCGTCCTTCTCGGGCTTGAGGGTGCGGTAGTTGATCGTCTCGGGCTTCTTGACCTCGCCGTGCGACCACTGCCGAATGTCGTCAGCGGTAGCAAGGCCGATGCGCAACTCGTCGAAGAAGTTGACGTCGAGCACTTGGACTATCCCTCGTGTTTCGTTGCTCGGGTGAATTCAAGGCCGGCGGGTGCGGCCCCGGTACTCCTCACGAAGTCCCGGGGCCGCTTCCGTCAGATCTCTTCGACGCTGCTGACGCCCTCGTTCGGGCGCCGGGACAGGTCGATACCGAGTTCCTCCGCGGCCCGGAAGACCTCGTCGTCGGTCTCACGCATCTCAAGAGCAACACCGTCGCTGGACAGCACCTCGACGTTCAGGCACAGCGACTGGAGCTCCTTGAGAAGCACCTTGAACGACTCCGGGATTCCCGGCTCCGGGATGTTCTCGCCCTTGACGATGGCCTCGTAGACCTTCACTCGGCCGAGGACGTCGTCGGACTTGATGGTGAGCAGTTCCTGCAGCGCGTAAGCGGCGCCGTAGGCCTGCATGGCCCAGCACTCCATCTCGCCGAACCGCTGGCCACCGAACTGGGCCTTACCACCCAGAGGCTGCTGCGTGATCATCGAGTACGGACCGGTCGACCGAGCGTGGATCTTGTCGTCGACCAGGTGGTTCAGCTTCAGGATGTAGACGTAGCCGACCGAGATCGGGTCCGGCAGCGGCTCACCGGAGCGACCGTCGAACAGCTGCGCCTTGCCGTCGCCGTTGACCAGCCGCTTACCGTCGCGGTTGACAAGCGTCGACTCGAGCAGACCCTTGATCTCCTCCTCCTGGGCACCGTCGAAGACCGGGGTCGCGACGTTGCTGTCAGCAGGGGACTCGTGGGCGTCGATCGAGCGGAGCTGACGCTTCCAAGCCTCGTCCTCGCCGTCGACCGACCAGCCGGTCTTGGCGATCCACCCGAGGTGGGTCTCCAGAACCTGGCCGATGTTCATACGCGACGGCACACCGAGCGGGTTGAGCACGATGTCGACGGGGGTGCCGTCCTCGAGGAACGGCATGTCCTCGACCGGCAGGATCTTGGAGATGACGCCCTTGTTGCCGTGGCGGCCGGCGAGCTTGTCACCGTCCTGGATCTTCCGCTTCTGGGCGACGTACACCCGGACCAGCTCGTTCACGCCGGGGGGCAGCTCGTCGCCGTCCTCGCGGGAGAACGTCCGGACACCGATGACGGTGCCGGTCTCGCCGTGCGGAACCTTCAGCGAGGTGTCCCGGACCTCCCGGGCCTTCTCACCGAAGATGGCGCGCAGCAGGCGCTCCTCCGGGGTCAGCTCGGTCTCACCCTTGGGCGTGACCTTGCCGACCAGGATGTCGCCGGGGACGACCTCGGCACCGATCCGGATGATGCCGCGCTCGTCCAGGTCGGCCAGCATCTCTTCGCTGACGTTCGGGATGTCGCGGGTGATCTCTTCCGGGCCGAGCTTGGTGTCACGGGCGTCGACCTCGTGCTCCTCGATGTGGATCGAGGTGAGGACGTCCTGCTGCACGAGGCGCTGCGACAGGATGATCGCGTCCTCGTAGTTGTGGCCTTCCCAGCACATGAACGCGACGAGCAGGTTGCGCCCGAGCGCCATCTCGCCCTCGTCGGTGCAGGGACCGTCGGCGATGACCTGGCCGGCCTCGACGCGGTCACCCTCGAAGACGACCGGCTTCTGGTTGACGCAGGAGCCGGCGTTGCTGCGGCGGAACTTGTGCAGCAGGTAGGTCCGGCGGTGGCCGTCGTCCTGGTGCACCGTCACGTAGTCGGCGCACAGGTCCTCGACCACACCGGAGACCTCGGCGACGACCACGTCACCGGCGTCGACCGCGGCGCGGTACTCCATACCGGTACCGACGAGCGGCGACTCGGCCTTGACCAGCGGCACGGCCTGACGCTGCATGTTCGCGCCCATGAGGGCACGGTTGGCGTCGTCGTGCTCGAGGAAGGGGATCATCGCGGTCGCGACGGAGGTCATCTGCCGCGGCGAGACGTCCATGTAGTCGACCTCGGTGCCGGGCACGTAGTCGACCTCACCGCCCTTACGGCGGACCAGGACGCGGTCCTCGGCGAAGGTGTTGTCACTCGACAACACAGCGTTCGCCTGGGCCTTGATGAACCGGTCTTCCTCGTCAGCGGTGAGGTAGTGCACCTCGTCGGTGACGACACCGTTGACGACCTTCCGGTACGGCGTCTCGATGAAGCCGAACGGGTTGACCCGCGCGAACGTCGAGAGCGCACCGATCAGGCCGATGTTCGGGCCTTCCGGAGTCTCGATCGGGCACATCCGGCCGTAGTGGGACGGGTGCACGTCGCGGACCTCGAAGCCGGCCCGCTCACGGCTCAGACCACCCGGGCCGAGCGCCGACAGGCGGCGACGGTGGGTCAGACCCGCGAGCGGGTTGGTCTGGTCCATGAACTGCGACAGCTGCGAGGTGCCGAAGAACTCCTTGATCGCGGCCACGACCGGCCGGATGTTGATCAGGGTCTGCGGCGTGATCGCCTCGACGTCCTGGGTCGTCATCCGCTCGCGGACGACGCGCTCCATCCGGGACAGGCCGACGCGGACCTGGTTCTGGATGAGCTCGCCGACCGTACGCAGACGCCGGTTGCCGAAGTGGTCGATGTCGTCCGCTTCGTAACCGTCCTCACCGGCGTGCAGCCGGCAGAGGTAGTCGACGGTCTTGACGATGTCTTCCTCGGAGAGCGTGCCCCGGACGATCGGGACGTCGATCTCGAGCTTCTTGTTGAACTTGTAACGGCCGACCTTGGCGACGTCGTACCTCTTCGGGTTGAAGAAGAGGTTGTCGAGCAGGGTCTGCGCGTTCTCGCGCGTCGGCGGCTCGCCAGGGCGCAGCTTGCGGTAGATGTCTAGCAGGGCCTCGTCCTGCCCGGCGATGTGGTCCTTCTCCAGCGTCGTCATGAGCAGCTCGGACCAGCCGAACCGCTCACGGATCTGGTCGGCGGACCAACCGATCGCCTTGAGCAGGACCGTGACGGCCTGCCGGCGCTTGCGGTCGATACGGACGCCGACCGTGTCGCGCTTGTCGATGTCGAACTCCAGCCAGGCACCCCGGCTCGGGATGACCTTGACGCTGGTGAGGTCGCGGTCGGAGGTCTTGTCCGGCTCCTTGGTGAAGTACACGCCCGGCGAACGGACGAGCTGACTCACCACGACCCGCTCGGTGCCGTTGATGACGAACGTCCCCTTGGGGGTCATCATCGGGAAGTCACCCATGAACACGGTCTGGCTCTTGATCTCGCCAGTGGTGTTGTTGGTGAACTCCGCGGTCACGAACAGCGGGGCACAGTAGGTCAGGTCCTTCTCCTTGCACTCCTCGATCGAGGCCTTGACCTCGTCGAAGCGCGGAGATGAGAAGGACAGCGACATGGTGCCGGAGAAGTCCTCAATGGGACTGATCTCTTCGAGGATCTCTGCGAGGCCCGAGTTGGCGTGCGGGTCGTCCGTCGTCCGGGCCTGCCAAGACTCGTTGCCGACCAGCCAGTCGAACGAGTCCGTCTGGAGGGCAAGGAGGTTGGGGACCTCTAGCTGCTCGGTGATCCGGCCGAAAGAGACCCGGCGGGGTGCGTAAGCGCTCGACGTACGGCTGGTCTTCGCAGGGCGGGAAGCTGCCAAGATGCGTCCTTCCGAGGACCGGTGCTGCTATGCGGCTGAGTTGCTGGTGCAACTGGTCTGCGTGCACTCCAATGAGCCCCCAAGAGAGTTATCCACATGGATATCTCAGTCGAAGGCAAGGCAGAAGGCAGCGCAAACTAGCAGTGTAGCCGCTCGGCTAACCGCTGTCCAGCCCCACACCTGAGGTGGCCTGCGGAACGTGTCCCCGCCGCCGCTGACCTGCGCATCCGCGGTCAGTGCCGTGACGGGGCCGCTCAGATACGCGGCGTTTCCTCTGGTGCCGGTCCGACGGGTATCGGTGGTGAACCACCGTTACCCATAGGGCGGCTGTCGCAAGCGCGGAAACTTGCTGATGTCAGCGTGCCTGCCCGCCGACACACAGTCAAGGGCTGTGCCGCGGGTCGGACAGCCGCGGTCATCCGCCTGACGCACCAAACGGACCATAACGCATGGTTCGCGAGCTTTGACAGCCTTTGCCGTGCCAGCCGATGACACTCCACGAGGGACGCCATGAGCTGCCCGGACAACATCAGGAACGACGACGGCGGAGACCCGTAACGGGCCTCCGCCATCGAAGCAGAACGCTGTGGAGCGTCAGATCACTTGAGGGTGACCTTCGCGCCTTCGCCCTCGAGCTTGGCCTTGGCGGCCTCGGCCTTCTCCTTGTTGACACCCTCGAGGATCGCCTTGGGGGCGGACTCGACGGCGTCCTTGGCCTCCTTGAGGCCCAGGCCGGTCAGCTCACGCACGACCTTGATGACCTGGATCTTCTTGCCACCGTCGCCCTCGAGGACAACGTCGAAGGAGTCCTTCTCAGCCTCGGGCTCGGCGGCAGCGCCACCGGCGGCCGGGCCGGCGATCGCGACGGGAGCGGCAGCCTTGACGTCGAAGACGTCCTCGAACTGCTTCACGAACTCGGAGAGCTCGATGAGGGTCATCTCCTTGAAGGCCTCGAGCAGGTCTTCGGTGCTGATCTTCGCCATGGTGGCAACCTTTCCTAAGAACTTTTGACGTTTAACGGTTCACGCGAGGCTCAGGCCTCAGCGGAACCGGCCTGCTCGCGCTGCGCCCGCAGAGCCTCGACCGTGCGCACCGTCTTGGTGAGGGGCGCCTGGAACGTGGCAGCGGCCTTGCTGAGGTTCGCCTTCATGGCGCCGGCCAGCTTGGCCAGCAGCACCTCACGGGACTCGAGGTCAGCAAGCTTGTTGACATCGTCCGCCGTGATGGCCTTGCCCTCGAAGACACCGCCCTTGATGACGAGAACGGGGTGAGCCTTGGCGAAGGCACGAAGGCCCTTGGCCGCCTCGACCACATCACCGTTCACGAAGGCGAGCGCGGTAGGACCGGTGAACAGCGCGTCGAGACCCTCGATACCCGCGTCAGCCGCGGCACGCTTCGCGAGCGTGTTCTTGGCGACGGTGTACTTGTTCTCGCCGCCCAGCGACCGCCGGAGCTCAGTGAGCTCCTTAACGGTGAGGCCGCGGTATTCGGTCAACACGGTGGCTCCCGACGCACGGAAGTTGTCCGTGAGTTCGGCCACAGCCGAAGCCTTGTCGGCCCGGACCGGCTTGTCCGCCATGTCCCTCCTCTCTCAGTGCTTCAGCCACTGGTCGAGAGGGTCCGCAAAAGAAAAAGCAAAACGCCCCGGCGCAGGGGCACGGGGCGGATTTCAAAACGCGCGCACGGACGCGGCTTAAATCTCACGAACCGTTCTCCCCTGCACGGGTCGCCCGCTTTCAGCGGGACCTTCGGCCGCGGCATTCGGCGTGACGACGAATGCTGCGGCGACCAGCGGTCTATGGGTGGAACTTCGAGATGTCAGCGTACGCGGACGAGCCGTCGAAGCCAAATCGGCCCGCTCCCGTCCGTTTCGGGAGGTCAGGATCGCCCTCGGCGCAGACGGGCGTAACCGGCCAGGACCACCCCGGCCCACAGCAGTGTCCAGCCGGTGAGCAGGACCAGCGTGCCCGTCGTCGGCGCCACCCGTCCGCCGAGCGCACGGGCCGTCGCCATCACCGGCGGGACCAGCCACGGAGCTATCGAACCGCTCAGACCCAACACGATCGCCAGGATCGACCCGCTGACCAGGACAGCCACCCCGGGCAGCACTCGCCTGGTCACCGAACGGGCGGCCACGGCGCCGAGCGCCATCGCAGCGAGCGCCGACAGGATGTGCGCAAGAACACCCAGGAGCACTCCCGCCGCCAGGCTCGGCTCCAGCGATCCCGGTCTCGGGCCCTCGATCGCACCGAACACCCACGGAGTCAGCATCGCCAGCACGCAGACCACCGCCGCGACGAAGGTGGCCGCCAGCAGCCCGGCGACGGCCTCCCGGACCGGGCCCACGGCCAGGCGGGCCAGCCGGCGCTGGGCATCGGGCTCGGTGTCCAGCAGCAGCTTCGTGAGCCAGGCCAGGATCGGGAAGAGACAGACGGCGGAATACCCGTAAGCGGACGAGGCTGACGACCGGCCACCGCCGTAGAGGACGGAGAGGACCGCCAGCAGAGCGATCAGCGGGGCGGCCGCCCGCCCGCCGCGCAGAAAGCCGGCCAGCCGCATCCGGATCAGCGCGGTCATCGCTCCTCCCCTTTCCCGGGTACGCGTGACGCGCTCTCGGACCGGGCCGCGTGCTTCTCCCGTACCGCAGCGGGCCGGGGCTCTCGGACCCCGGTGACCCGGTGACCGGCCGCACGCAGCCGGTCCACCGCGGAGGCCGCCTCGTTCCGGCGCACCGCCACCTCGATCACCACCTCGTCCTCGCCGATCCCGCTCCCCGCGCCGGAGAGGGCGAGATCCGCGCCGGCCCCGGCGCCCGTATCGGGGAGGGCGAGACTTGTGCCGGCCTCGGTCCCTACGGCCGCGCCGGAGAGGGCGAGATTCGCTGGGGAGGTGCGGCGGGGCTCCGTGGCGGGATCGGGCGGGGAGATGTGCACGGTGCCGTCCGCGACCGTCCAGTGCAGGGCGCCGGGCAGGTTCGCGATCTCACCCCGGTGGTCGCTGACCAGCACCGCTCCCCCGCCCGCTGTCACCTCGGCGACGATCTGCGGGATCAGCACCCGGGACGGGGCGTCGAGACCTTCCCACGGCTCGTCGAGAACCAGCAGGCCGGGCGGGGCGAGCAACGCCTGCGCAAGGCCGACCTTCTGGGCGGTGCCCTTGGAGAGCTCCGGCAGCGGGGTACCGGCGTGCCCCGCCAGGCCGAGCAGCTCGATCCACCGGTCGGCGGCACCGGCGGGCAGGCCACGGATCTCGGCCATCGAACGCAGGTAGCCGAGGGTGGTGAAAGGCTGGGCGGCCGGGAAGCGCTCCGGGACCCAGCCGATCACGGCCGGGCGGTCCCTGATCTCGCCGCCGGTCGGCCGGAGCACGCCCGCGGCCAGCTGGAGCAGCGTGGACTTGCCGGCGCCGTTGCGGCCGAGGACGACGATCGTGCGGCCCGGTTCGACGGTGGCGCCGACGTCGTGCAGCGTCCACGGAGCTCGGCGGGCGTACCGGAACCGGACCTTGTCGAAACGCACGGCCGACAGCCTGCCACAGACCTCGCCGGCAACGCAGGCCCGGAAATACGACGAACCCCCGGGGAAGTCCCCGGGGGTTCGTCGGACTGAATGTCAGGCGCCGGCCTCGCCGCGCAGGTTCTTGTGCACGTTCGGGTCGATCTGGATGCCCGGGCCCATCGTGGTGGCGACGGTGACCTTCTTCAGGTACTTGCCCTTGGCCGCCGACGGCTTGGCCCGCAGGATCTCGTCCAGCACGGCGGCGTAGTTGTCGATCAGCTGCTCCGGCGCGAACGACGACTTGCCGATGATCACGTGCAGGTTGGAGTGCTTGTCCACCCGGAAGGTGATCTTGCCGCCCTTGATCTCGTTGACGGCCTTGGTCACGTCCATGGTGACGGTGCCGGTCTTCGGGTTCGGCATGAGGCCACGCGGGCCGAGGATCCGGGCGATCCGGCCGATCTTGGCCATCTGGTCCGGCGTCGCGATCGCGGCGTCGAAGTCCAGCCAGCCACCCTGGATCCGGGCGACGAGCTCGTCGGTACCGACCTCGTCGGCGCCGGCCGCGACGGCCTCCTCGGCCTTCGCGCCCTGGGCGAACACGATGACGCGGGCGGTCTTACCGGTGCCGTGCGGCAGGTTGACCGTGCCACGGACCATCTGGTCGGCCTTACGCGGGTCGACACCGAGGCGCATCGCGACCTCGACGGTGGCGTCGAACTTGACCGGGTTGGTCTCCTTGACGAGGGCGATCGCGTCCTTCGGCTCGTAGAGCTTCGCGACGTCGATCTTCTCTACAGCGGCGCGGTACGCCTTGCTGCGCTGTGCCATTTCTCTTTACTCCTGTGGTAGATGGCGGGGCCACATGACGCGCTTTCGGCGCGCGGCCCCTCCCACTGACATCGCCGGGGTTCCGGCGATCAGATCTTGGTGACCCGGGTCCGGGATCCGAGGCTCAGATCCTGATGACCTGGCCTCGGAAGCGGGATTCAGATCTTGGTGACCTGGTTGAAGTTGAGCTCCACCGGGGTCTCCCGGCCGAAGATCGACACCAGGACCTTGAGCTTCTGCTGGTCGGCGTTGATCTCGCTGATCGAGGCCGGAAGCGAGGCGAACGCGCCGTCGGTCACCGTGACCGAGTCGCCAACCTCGAAGTCGAGAACCTTGACCTCGGGCTTCGTCTTCTTCTCCTCGGCCTGCACGGCCGGGGCCAGCCACTTCAGCACCTCGTCGAGGGAGAGCGGCGCCGGCCGGTCGACCCGGTCGGTGGCACCGACGAAGCCGGTCACGCCGGGGGTGTTGCGCACACAGGAGTAGGACTCCGGGGTCAGGTCCATCCGGACCAGGATGTAGCCCGGGAAGACCTTGGCCTGCACCTGGTTGCGCTTGCCGTTCTTGACCTCGACCTCTTCGCGGGTCGGCACCTCGACCTGGAAGATGAACTCCTCCATGTCGAGGCTGGTGATCCGGGTCTCGAGGTTGGTCTTGACCTTGTTCTCGTAACCCGCGTAGGAGTGCACCACGTACCAGTCGCCGGGCGCGTACCGCAGCTTCTGCCGCAGCTCCTTGACGGGGTCGTACTCCTCGTCAGCCTCGGGCGCCTGGGCCACGGCCGGAGCGGCCGCCTCTACCGACTCGTCGGTGTCCAGCGACGACTGCTCGTCAGCAAACTGCGCGGTCTCGTCGTCGTACTCAGGCACGCTCGCTCACTTCCAAATAAGGTCTTTTGGTTCAGGATCGCCGGGCCTCAGCCGCGCAGGACTAGCCCAGCGCCCAGAGGATCGCCTTACCGAACCCGTAGTCCAGACCGGCCACCAGAGCCGTCATGACCACCACGAAGACGATGACCACACCGGTGTAGGTCAGGAGCTCCTTGCGCGTCGGCCAGATGACCTTGCGGAGCTCGCTGGTGACCTCACGGAAGAAACCACCGATCCGGCCGATCGGGCCCCGGCCGGACTTCTTGGGCCTCGGGCTCTCGTCCTTGGTGCGCTCCGCGAGGGCGGTCCCACCGCCCGCGCTCACCAGCGCGTCGTCATCATCCGGAACGTCGTCACCGGCGGCAGCGTCGGCGAGCAGCTCGTCGTCGCCCGGGACGTCGTCACCGGGCCGGTCCTTCTCGGCCACTTCGCCCTACTTCCGTCGTCGGTGGTTCTGGATGTTCCTTTCAGAACCCGACCGGGAGCGGAAGCTGTGCGGACCGCGCACCGGCCGGGCACGTCGAGGAGGGTTGCGCAGGGGTGACAGGACTTGAACCTGCAGCCTGCGGTTTTGGAGACCGCTGCTCTGCCAATTGAGCTACACCCCTTCGCGGGACCTGTCGCCTCGCGACTTCAGTGCCCCACGGCGCACCAGTGTACGGGTACGCCCGGCGTTATCCCAACCCGGGTTACCGCTTCCTGACTAGCGCCTGTGCCATGGACAGTACCTTGTCGCCGTTGCATGTCGCAGTCAGGCTCAGTCGAGTGTGTCCCTCGTCGGTGACCTCCTTGACCGCCGCGGACACCACGACCTCGGTGCCCTCGTCGGTGTCGGGTACCGGGACGGGACGGCTGAAACGCACGCTGAACTCGATGACCGCGTCCGCGGCACCGGCCCACGCGGTGACCGCGCGGCCCACGAGGGCCATCGTGAACATGCCGTGCGCGATGACGCCGGGCAGCCCGACATCGGTCGCGATCCGCTCACTCCAGTGAATCGGGTTGAAGTCGCCCGAGGCGCCCGCGTAGCGGATCAGATCGGCCCGGGTCACCCGGAAGGTCTGCGGCTCCAGCTCTGCGGTCATCAGCCCTCTCCTCGCACCACGAGTTTCGACCAGACGGTCACGACCGGTTCGCCGGCCTCGGTCGTCACGTCGGTGCGGGTGGTGAGGAACTCGT
Source organism: Actinoplanes sp. NPDC023801 (assembly GCF_040639655.1). Lineage (NCBI taxonomy): Bacteria > Bacillati > Actinomycetota > Actinomycetes > Micromonosporales > Micromonosporaceae > Actinoplanes > Actinoplanes sp. NPDC023801. The sequence continues at coordinate 165,178 of NZ_JBFAAI010000008.1, forward strand.
GCCCGCCCCGGCTGGTGATGTCCTCGACCGTGTTGACGCACACCAGGGCGTCACCGGCCACGACCGGCCGGCTGTAGACGAACCGCTGGTCGCCGTGGACGACCCGGCTGTAGTCGACGCCGAGCGCGGGGTCGGCGACGACCTGACGGCTGGCCGGCATCGTGATCGCGACCGGGAAGGTGGGCGGGGCCACCACATCGGCGTATCCGAGGGCCCGGGCGGCTTCCGGGTCGTGGTACTCAGCGTCGGTGGCGCCGATCGCCCGGGCGAACTCCCGGATCTTCTCGCGGCCGACCAGGTATGGCTCGGTGGGCGGCCAGCTGCGGCCGACGAAGGACTGGTCAAGAGGCATGTCCACAAACTACCGGTCCTGAGGCCCGCAGTAATAGCACTGTCAGTGCAGAAATATTTCGCATGCCGCCGGCACAGCAAAACGCCGCCCGGACTGATCCGGGCGGCGTTCTGGAAAGCTCGTGTTGCGAGTGCTCAGCGCGTCTCGCGGTGCAGGGTGTGCTTCCCGTCGCGCGGGCAGAACTTCTTCAGCTCCACACGGTCGGGGTCGTTGCGCCGGTTCTTCTTGGTGATGTAGTTCCGGTCCTTGCACTCCGTGCACGCCAAAGTGATCTTCGGACGGACGTCGGTCGCCTTGGCCACGGCGGGGTGCCTTCCTGCTAACGGTTTCTATCTGACGACGAACCAGCGTAGACGCTCGGTCCGCCGCTTCGCAAAGTGGGCCCCGGGTGAGGTCCACAGGAAAGTTGAGTAGCGGTGGCCGGACTTGAACCGGCGACACAGCGATTATGAGCCGCTTGCTCTGCCATCTGAGCTACACCGCCGAGCCAGGTTTACTGTCCAGCGCCAGGCAGGCGGAACGAACCCGGTAGAGCCCCCTTACGGAATCGAACCGTAGACCTTCTCCTTACCATGGAGACGCTCTGCCGACTGAGCTAAGGGGGCTTGCTTGCGATCACTCGCTCGCTTGCAGGAGTAAGACTACACGGCCCCGGAGAAGGGGTGAAATCAGTACCCCCCTTCCCAGGAAACTGCAGCTCAGATCACCGCTCGCAGCCGCCGGACCTCTCCGGTGGGAGTGGACTCGGGCTCAGTTTGAGCGTTCAGCCACGCCTCCAGGCGCTCGAACGGCAGCGGGCGACTGAACAGGTAACCCTGGCCGAGTTCGCAGCCCATCTCCTCGAGCAGCTCGAGCGTCAGCTCACTCTCCACACCCTCGGCCACGACGGTGAGCCCGAACTCACGGGACAGTCCGATCACGGCCCGGACGATCGCGAGATCACCGGAGTCGGTCGCCATGCCCTGCACGAAGCTGTCGTCGATCTTCACCTCGTGCACCGGCCACTGCCGCAGATAGGCGAGCGAGGAGGCGCCGGTGCCGAAGTCGTCGACGCTCAGGCGCACACCGAGATCGCGCAGCCGGTAGAGCGACGGCAGAACCCGCTCGATGTCACTGAGCATGCCCGGCTCGGAGATCTCGAAGGTCACCAGGCCGGGATCCACACCGTGCTCCTCCAGCAACTCCCGGACCAGCTCCGGGAAGCGGGAGTCGAGCAGTATCCGCGCCGACAGGTTCACCGCGATGGCCAGCGGCCGGTCCGCGTCGGCCCAGGCGCGGCACCGGCGCAACCCTGCCACCAGCACCGACTCGGTCAGCTGGGCGAGCTGGCCGGTGTGCTCGGCGACCGCCACGAAGTCCTCCGGGGCGACCTCGCCGTGTGCCGGGTGCACCCAGCGGGCCAGGCACTCGACACCGACCACGTGCCGGTCGGCGAGCGTCACCTTGGGCTGGAAGTAGACCTCCAGCTGGTCGTTGTCGAGAGCCCGGCGCAGGTCGGCGGCGATACCGAGACGGCGCACCGCACGGGACTCCAGGGCCGGGTGGAAGGGCTGCACGCCGTACGGCAGGACCTTGGCGGCGTTGGCGGCCAGCTCGGCCCGCTGCAGCAGAGCCTCCGGATCGGCGCCGTGATCGGGATAGACCGAGACGCCGACGGCTGTGTTCACGTCGAGTGTGAGGGAACCCACCGCCATCGGGCCGCGCAGCCGCTCCCGCATCCGGGTGGCGATCTCGATGGTGGCGTCGATGCTCGGCGCCCGCAGGGTGACCACGAACTCGTCGCCGCCGATCCGGCCGACCAGGGCACCCGGGTCGGCGATGCCCCGGATCCGGTCGGCGGTCTCGACCAGCAGCTTGTCGCCGGCCGCGTGACCCATCGACTCGTTCACGTTCCGCTGGCCGTCGACGTCGAAGAGCATGATCGCGACGACCTCGTCCTCGGCCCGGACCGTCACCGACTCGGCCAGCGCGTCGATCACCCGGCGGCGGTTCGGCAGGCCGGTCAGCCGGTCGTGGTACGCGTCGTAACGCAACCGGTCGACGAGCCGCGAGTTCTCCACGGCGACCGCGGCGTGTGCGGCGATCGTCTCGAGAACCTGCACGTCAGCCTCACGGAAGGTACGGTTGTCGCCGAGCCGGTTGGCCACCTCCAGGGCGCCGATCGTCGCCTGGCCCGACCGCAGCGGGACGACGATGACGTCCTTGAGCTTGGCCGCCCGCAGACCGGACCGCAGGTTCTCGGTGCCGGCGAAACGGCTGCCGACCGCGGTGGCAGCCTGCTTCTCCAGGGCGTGGGCGCGCACCTCTTCCGGGGTGGGCGAGATGTCCAGCAGGCCGCGGTGCTCGACCCGGGCGGTGAGCAGGACCTCCGGATGCCGGCCCTGCGGGGCGAGCCAGAGGGTGGCGTATTCCGACTGCATGAGCGCGCGCACCCGGCCGAGCAGCACGTCGGGCAGGCCGCTGCGGCTGCTCTCGTCGCGCATCGCCTGGGTGAGCTCGTAGACGTCGGCGAGGGTCTTGTGGCGGCGGAAGAACTCCGCGTAGGACCGGAGGATCATGACCAGGGCGGCGACCAGGATCGACAGCAGCAGCGCGGTCCAGGGCGTGGCCTCCAGAGCGACCAGGAAGACCAGGCCGACCACGATGTTGATGCCGGTGACGACCAGGGCGGACAGGCCCGCGCGCAGCGCGTCGCGGCCGGTCCGCAGACCCTGCACCAGGCTCAGCACGCCGACCAGGCTGAGCAGCTCGACGATGGCGACGGTCCCGGCGCCGAGAGCGAGAATGCCCCAGGTGCCGGGGCCGGCGCCGCGGACGGTCGGCAGGGCGGCGATCACCAGCAGCGCCGCCGAGTTGGCGGCAGCCGACTTTGCGGTGTTGAACCACATCTTCGCCGGCTGGGCCCGGGACCACAGTTGCTGAGCGAGGATCGCACCACCCACCACCAGGATGACCATCACCGGTGGGAGGTAGAAGAGAGCCAGCACCAGCGGAACGTCGGTGATGGCGACGAGGAAGGTGGTACGCCAGATGACGATGTTGAAGACATCGCGGTAGGCGAGGAGGTAGATGACGAAGAAGAGCAGCCCGGCGGGCCACTGCTTGAACCAGTCGGTGTCCTGCAGCCAGAACGCGGTGGAGCAGATGATCGCGAAGATGGCCAGCGGATAGGTGATGAGCCATGCCCGTTGCGCGGTGGATCGTCTCGCCACGGGACGCATGACCATCGAGCTTCCTCTCCAGCCGGCGCGACCCGCCTGGCGCGTTAGCGCAATCGGGGAATCAAGCCCATTCGAAGTTCAACGTGTTCTGGACCGCGGCGGTCGCCTCATCCGCCGCGAAGGCCCCGGTGCTCGCGCCACCGACTGCGACGACGAACACGAAAACCAAGCCAGCTAGGCGACTCAGCTTCCTTGCGGACATAGCTCGCTCCTCAAGAAGGGGAAACTCGTAGCAGATGGGGGTCACATGATGGTGCCACACCAGGTGTGCGACAGGGAGCGTTCATCGGCGGGTCGTGGCGGCGCTCCGTCAAATCCTGGCCGAACGGTTGAGCGGGGCATCATGCCGCCTCCCGAAAAATTGATGGCTTTATGAGCGATTTAGGGGGAGATGTGAGGCCAATTCGCGACAGCAGCGTCAGGATGTCTTGACGTCAAGTTTTCCTGACGAAACACTGATCGGTATGACCACGCCGGACGAGTTGGAACAGCGGCACACGCTCATCACGGCGACGAACCGGTACGACGCACTCCGGATGCGGGACGCCCTCGCGGCCATGGACCCGGAGAAGGAGACCGCCCTCTCCCCCGACGAGATCCTCGAGATGCTCGCGCTCAGTGAGGTGATCATCCGCAAAGCGGGGTACGGGCGGCAGGCCACGATCCGCTCAGCCCGCGCTTCGGGTGCCTCCTGGACCCGGATCGGCGGCGCCCTCGGAACCACCAAGCAGGCCGCCTGGGAATCGCACCAGCGCTGGATCGACGAACAGGGAAGACCGCCCGACTAGATCAGCCGCCGGTCGCCGCGGGACGGTCGGTGTGGCTGTACTGCGACCACGAACCCGGGAACAGACGGCCGGCACCCAGGCCGGCGTGCTCCAGGGCGATCAGGTTGTGGCAGGCCGTCACACCGGAACCGCAGTACGAGATCACATCGCCGGAACCGTCCACGCCGACCGCGGCGAACCGCTCCCGCAACTCCGCGACCAGCAGGAACCGGCCCTCGGCGTCCACGTTGCCCCGGCACGGCAGGTTACGGGCGCCCGGAATGTGACCCGGCCGCGGATCCACCGGCTCCGAGTCACCACGGAACCGGGCCGGGTCACGCGCGTCCAGCACCACACCTTCCGCGGCCTCAGCGGATCGAGCGGTCTCGGCAAGTGAAGCGAGCCGGCCGGACGGCCACGGGCGGGCCGTGAACGACCCGGCCGGGCGGTCAGGGACCTCAGTGGTCAACTCGTCCGGCCAAGCGGCCAGACCACCGTCCAGCAACGCCGCGTCGTGTCCGATCGCCCGGAGCATCCAGACCAGTCTCGACGCCACCACTCCGCCCGCGTCATCGTACGCAATAATTTGATCTTGATCGTTGATGCCCGCCGCCGCCATCGCCGCCGCGAAGACCTCCGGATCGGGAAGCGGATGCCGGCCCCCGGCCGGCGACGCCGGACTCGCCAGCGCGGTGTCCAGATCGATGAAGACCGCACCCGGCAGGTGTCCCCGCTCGTAGGCCGCCCGGCCCGAACGACCGTCCAGATACCACCGGACGTCGGCGAGCACCACAGGCCGATCCCGGATATAGGAGACGTCCACCACCGGGTCGATCACCACAGCCCCTTACCTGACACCGAAACCGATGAGGACCATGCCGGTCCCGGCGTCGACGGTACGCCCGTCAGGAGGGCCACGCACGGCAGCCACGGTCAATCGCGATGCTCGGTGTGGCTCACCCGCCGATGGGGCCCCGGCCGGAACCAGACGCCCGCCACCGCGACAAGACCTATCGACAGTACGGCTGCGGTCATCGCGGCCACATCAGTCAGCCACGTCCCCACCGCGAACATCAACACGGCCACACCGCACAACAGGTGGTAGAGGCCCGCCTCACGAGGCGTGCGGAAGGAACGCGCCAACAGAGCCGGAACGCGGCCGGTGACCAGCATCCGCACCCCGAACACCGCCAGCACCAACCCGACCAGGGCCGTCGCCGTGCTCATCGGCCCAGTGTGCGCCACATCGGTCACCGGCGAACCGGAAACGGCGGGACCGGCCCCGGAACACGGGGCCGCCACCGTGATACGCCTAGCGGTAGTTCGTGAACTGCAGCGCGACGCCGAAATCATCCGCCTTGAGCAGCGTGATCACGGCCTGCAGGTCATCCCGCTTCTTACCGGTGACCCGCAGCTGGTCGCCCTGGATCTGCGCCTGCACACCCTTCGGCCCCTCGTCACGGATCTTCTTGCTGATCGCCTTGGCCTTGTCGGTCTCGATCCCCTCGACCACCTTCAGATCGATCTTGTACGTCTTGCCGGACTGCCGCGGCTCCCCGGCGTCCAGCGACTTCAACGAGATGCTGCGCTTGACGAGCTTCTCCTTGAAGACGTCCAGAGCGGCGGCCGCCCGCTCCTCGGTCTCCGAAGTGATCGTGAACGCCTCACCCGACTTGGCGAGCGTCGTCCCCGTCCCCCGGAAGTCGAACCGGGTCGCGAGCTCCTTCTCCGCCTGGTTGAAAGCGTTGTCGACCTCCTGCCGGTCGACCTTGCTCACGATGTCGAACGACGGGTTGGCTGCCATGATCAGACTCCTGCGGCTGGATGCTTGTCGATGCGAACGGCGGGCCTTCACGGACCCGCGACATGCCGACCGTACCCGGTTGTTGATGCGGTCCGCGCTACGGCTATTCTTATGTCCGCCGCCGCGGGAAACCGCGGTGGTTGCCCAGGCGGGTTGCCCGAGCGGCCAATGGGAGCGGACTGTAAATCCGTCGCGAAAGCTACAGAGGTTCGAATCCTCTACCCGCCACCACAGGCACGAAGAAGCCCTTCACCCAGCGGAAACGCCGGTGAGGGGCTTCTCTCGTTGGTCCCGGCGCGTCTTACTCGGGCCGCTTGGTCTCGCTGTTCGTGTCGTATCCGTGTCGGCGATCAGCCCGCGTCCTGGGTGGCTTCTCCGCCATTCCCAGAGCGCTTCGACTCTCTGGCGGGATGCCTCGTCCTGGCTGTAGGTGCACTTCGCGTACCCCGTTTGAGGACGTGGGCGGTGATTCTGACGACCGCGAGAGGCGGCGCAAGAGACCGCGAATGTGATGTTCCGGGCTGACTCCGCTTGTGTAGGCGCCAGACGAATCGGCCGGTGTCAAGCCGCTTCTGATCAGCAGCGCTGGGCCCAGCCGGCGAGGCGATCTCGTATTTCGAGGGACGCTGTGCCGCCTGAGGTGCCGTACCGTGGGAGGAAGTTCTTCCTTGTGATCCTGGGAGTGACGTCGTCGATGAGCGTGGGAGTGGTTGACCACGTCGGTCCATGGACCGAGGACGAGTATTTCGCGCTCGGTGAGACGACGGACCGGATCGAGCTGATCGATGGCAGCCTGGTGGTGAGCCCCGCGCCGAGCATGAGCCATCAGCGCCTCTCCCGCCGTCTGGCGAACGCGCTGGAGGAAGGCGCCGAGCCGGCTGGGCTCTTTGTGTACGAGGCGATCAACGTTCGGTTGCACACCGGCCGCATCGTGATTCCCGACCTGGTCGTCGTGGACGTGGACGAGGACGACGTCACCACGGATGCCAGCCGGGTACTCCTGGTCGGCGAGATCGTGTCGCCGAGCAACGCTGCCATGGATCGCGTGCTCAAGATGCAGCTCTACGCTGCTGCCAGCATCGGGTGGCACCTCCTGGTCGAGCACGAGGCGCCGGACCTACTGACTCTGCGGCTCAACCGCCTCGATGGCCAGCACTACCTCGAGGAAGCCGTCGTGAAGACCGGCGCGAGCCTGACCGCCGAGCGACCGTTCCGGTTCGACCTCGATACCCGGTCTCTCGTTCGTCGCTGACAGGTACAGCCGTCGACAGCGCCGGTCACTCAGGTTGCCGGGTCACCGCCATGATGTCTCGGCGCCGGCCGTTACTTGTCGGTGAAGTCGTCTGATGGTGCGCGGTTGCGCAGCCGGACCACGTCTCGGATCAGCATTCCGTTCATCAGTGCTGCTGCGTCGAAGGCGTCCAGCTGGTACTTCGTCCGGATGGCTCGCTTGGTCTTCTCCAGCGGCAGTACGGAACTCCACCCGAGCGCCACGCCCATGGACATGGCAACGAAGGCCACCGCGAACAGGGGTACCGCCACGGCTTCGGGGAAGCGAAGTAGCGCCAGAAGGAAGATCAGAATTCCTGACAGTACGGACAGGGAGATCATCCGTAGGCCCCAGACCGCGCGACGGTACGCCGGCGTCGCACGCAGACGGTTCCGATCCTCTATCGCGATCTCTGCCACGAGAACAAGCTATCCATGCCGTTCAACGTGCCCTTACATCGCGTGGGCGGAATCCGTCGGCGGGGTAGGTCAGTAGCCGGGGGTGCCGCCGGCGGCGTGGCGGGCCTCAGCCTCGGCGGGGGTGTCGGCGTAGCCGGGGTAGGCGACTGTGGCGGTCTCGAAGTAGTGGCCGCTCTCGTCGTCCGGGTCGTCGTCTGCGAATGGGCGCCACAACGACAGACCGGCCAGTTCCGGGTTCGCCGCAAGGAACAGTTCGTTTGCGGCGTACAAGGTGCCTTTCTCGTACTCGGTCAATGGGGTGTGGTTGTTGATCTGTTTCAGCACCTCGTCGGCCGGAAGGTGGAATACGTCGATTCCCCGGAAGTGGATGGTGTCGTGTTCGCGGGAGCGCCAGACCTCGATGACGTCTCCAGTTCCATCGGGCGATCATCGCAGGGCCAGGCCACGCCGGAGGCCCCGGACCATGCGGCGGGAGGCGTTGCGGCACGTCGCCAGGGTTTCGATCTCCTGGACGGTCAGTTCGGGGCGACGGGCAAGGGCCAGAGCAGCGGCGTACGGGCGTTCACCCGGCCGATTCAGCGACGACCTCGTCTCGCGCAGGACCCGGAGCAGGGTGGAACGGTCGGCGTTCGGGTGGCGGGCCGTGGCCGCGAGGATGTGGTTGCGGGTCCAGCAGTTCAGGTCGTCGACCCGGATGGTCGCCAGGGTGGCGGCGTCGGCGCGCGGTGAGTCGGCTACCGCGCTGCGGACGAAGTTGTACGGGCTGGCCGCCAGCAATCGCAGGATGTCCTGGCCGGCCCTCGGGTCGCCGACGAGTGCCAGGTAGTCGGCGGGGCTACGGGCCGGCGGCAGCAGGTCGTCGAAGGTGGCCACTCGGCAGGCTCCGTCTCGGGTCGCGGCGAGGTCAGCGGATGCGGTCCGGCAGGGCCTTCGGATGCGGTCCGGGCAGTCAGCGGATGCGGTCCGGCAAGGCCTTCAGCTGCTCGGCCGGGTCGAAGTTCTCGGAGCGGGCGGCCGGGTCGTGCCATCGGTGGCCGCCTTCGGCCCACGCTTTCCGGGCCCGCCGACTGCCGGCGAGGGTGGCGTCCGCATAGCCGAATTCGGTGCCGCAACAGACGCAGAACCCGAACGACGGGTCGGTGCCGGCCGGGCCCCACGGCCAGTCGGCGGGTGGCTGGTCGCGGTAGTCGAAGCCGCAGACCAGGCACAGGCTGGGACAGTCGGGGCGAGCAGCCCTCTCCGTCGAGTCCGGCAGCCCGGCCGGGGTCGGCAGCCCGGCCGGGTCCGGGGCGCCGGTAATCTCGGGACGGTCGGCGCGCATGCGGGTCAGCCGGCCGTGCGGGCCAGACGCTTCTCGATGTCGGTACGCATCTCCAGAGGGAGGGCATCGGCCACAAGGATGCGGGCCAGGTTCTCCGGGGTGTGCATGTAGATGCCGAACGCCTCCGACACGGTCAGACCGTGCCCGGGTCGTTCGATCACGTCGATGCGGTCGCCGGGGCTGATCTCGCCCTCCCGCAGGATGCGCAGATAGGCGCCGGTGCGGTTGGAGGCGGAGAACCGTTTGATCCAGCGGGGTTCGGCCATCTTGTGCTGGAACGTGGCGCACGGGATCCGGCCGAAGGTGATCTCCAGGATCACCTGGTCGCCGATCTGCCAGCGCTCGCCCATCACGGCGTTGTAGAGGTCGATGCCCTCGGTGGTCAGGTTCTCACCGAACAGGCCGTGCGTCAGGTCGCGGCCCAGCTCTGCCGACCACCAGGCGTAGTCCTCGGCGGCGTACGCGTACACCGCCTGATCGTCGCCGCCGTGGTGCTTCACGTCGCCGATGTAGTCGCCCACCAGACCGCTGTGCAGGCCGGTCGTCTTCGGGCCGGGGCGGCGGGCCGTGACCGGGTGATCAACCGGGACCTTGCCGATGCCGGTGTCCAGGCCTGAGCCCTTCGCCGGGTTCGGCACGGCACGGCCCACGTTCAAGGAGAGAACGATTCCGCTGGTCATCGGGAGAATTGCACCACCGCTCGGTCTTCGATCGGCCGGTAGCCCAGCCGGGGGTAAAGGGCGTTACTGGTCGGGTTCGCCAGGTCGGTGAAGAGGACCACGTCACTCGCGCCCGCGTCCAGCGCATTTCGGGTCGCGGCGCTGGTCGCGGCGCCGCCGAAACCCTGCCGGCGGTGCTCGGGCGGAGTCCAGACGTACTGCACCCGCACCATCCCGGCCTCGGGCCGGGTGTAGGCGGCCATCGACACCGGAACACCGCCGGACTCCCAGAGGGTGATGCCGCCGTGGGCCATGCGGTCGTCGACGAGCGCGCCGAGATCTTCGGGTTCCTCGCCGATGTACTCGTGGAAGCTGCGGAACCAACTGATCAGAAGCGGACGGTCGGCGGTTGTCGCGAGTCGGTCGGTGCCGGATGGCCACGGGTCCGGCGGGGTGAGTGCCGCCAACTGGAACAGGCGGGTCCGCATGCCGTGGGCGACGGTGCCGCCGTGCCGCGCCAGCCACGCGCCGGTGAACGCGGGGACATCGGCAGCCAGCAGGTTCGCCGCGGTCAGCGGGTGCGGGCCCAGGGCGGTGACCAGTTCGGGGACGGCCTCCGGAGGCACCTCGGTCAGCGTCAGCGGGTAGGGCGGGGTCTGCAGCAGCGCACCCGCGACCTCACCCGACTCCGTCGTCCACCAACCCAGGATCGGATCGCTCTGCCCGTACGCATGAGGGCCTCTCGACCGCAAGGTGCCGGCCACCGTGAGCAGAACGGTGTGCCGGACCGGCGACGAACGCAGGAAATCTCCGGCGTTCCCGGCGAAAGCCGCGACGTCGGAGGTGAGGTGCCAGGTCACCGTGACCACGCTTTCGCGATGCGGGCGAGGCTGTCGACGCGTGTCGCCGGGTCGTGCACGGCTCCGGCGAGCATCAGCTCGTCGGCGCCGGTCCGGGCCACGAGAGCGTCCAGGGCGGCGACCACCTCCTCGGCGGTGCCCGCGTACTGCGTGCCGGGCAACGACTCCAGCACCGAGCGATCCAGATCGGACAGTTTCCGCTGCGCTGCCGCCTCGGGGGACACCAGTGGGCCCAGGTGGCCGGTGCGCAGGCTGAGCGCCATGACGCGGCTGGGACCGGCCAGAAACTGCGCCTCCTCGGTCGTCGACGCGGCCAGCACCGAGGCGCTGACCATCGCCCACGGCCGGGTGCAGCGGGCCGACGGCTGGAACCCGTCCCGGTAGAGGCGCAACGCGCCGTCCACATCGGAGCTGATGGCGAAGTGGTACGCGAAGCAGAACGGCAGTCCGAGTGCGGCCGCGAGCTGCGCGCCGTAGGTGGAGGAGCCGAGAATCCACACCTCCGGGAACGACTCCGCGGCCGGGGTGGCGCTCAGCCGGTCGGCCGGGATCCGGTCGTCGCCAAGCAGGCCGAGCAGCGTCTTCAGGTGCTCCGGGAAATTCTCCACCGTCAGGTACGGCGAGACGCCGCGCAGTGCTGCGGCGGTCGCCTGGTCGGTGCCCGGCGCCCGGCCGATGCCCAGGTCGATCCGGCCCGGATAGAGGGCCTCCAGCAGAGCGAACTGTTCGGCCACCACGAAGGGCATGTGGTTCGGCAGCATCACGCCGCCGGAACCGACCCGGATGTCACGGGTGTGCGCGGCCACCGCGCCGATCAGCACCGGCGGAGAGGTCGACGCGACGGCCGGCATGTTGTGGTGCTCGGCCACCCAGAAGCGCGAGTAACCCAGCTGGTCGGCGGCCCGGGCGACCTCGATGGTGCCGCGCAGCGCGTCGGCGCTGGTGTACCCCTCGCGGACGGTGGCCAGGTCGAGCACGGAGAGCGGGACGCGGTTCGGTGCGGTCATGCCTCTTCCTGGTTCCGATTCCGGATCTTCTGCACTCCCACGGTCACCGCGCCGAGGGCGGCGCCCGGCACCAGCAGCCAGATCGGCCACGGGTGGACGAGCTCCCCGATGGAGAGCGTGACCAGGACGTAGATGACGACGTTGACCGCCGCGATCGCGCCCCAGATGGTCCAGAGAACGATCAGCGCGGTCGGCAGTCGCGGCTTCTCCCCCGGACGCAGCCGCGGCCGGGGCAGATCCTGAACGAGGACGCGGAGTTCGGCATGGGTCCGGGCGGCATAGGCGGCGCCGATGCGTTCGTCGTACTCGTGGAGGGACAGGCGGCCCTCGTCAAGTGCGAACTTCAGCCGGTCGGCGATCCGCTGGCGGTCCGAGTCCGCCGCCCGCATGCTTTCCACCTCTTTGGACATCGCCGCCCCCTCGACTGAACGCCTCGAGCCAGGCTATCCCGGCGAAGGCTCAGACGAGTTCCGTCGCGAGCCGTTCGGCGGCGTGCCGGTCGGCACGTGCCATCGAACCCTCCGGGATCGCGGCGACCGCGGCCGCCACCAGCAGCACGGCGGACGCGAACACGAACGCCCAGGGCAGACCACCCGGCTGGTCGACGATCACACCGGCCAGGGCACCGCCGGCCGCGCTGCCGGTGACCGACACGGTGACCATCCAGGTGTACGCCTCGTTCAGCATCCCGCCCGGGGCGATCCGGCCGACCAGGCTGGTCTCCACGGTCAGCGCCGGCGCGATGGTCGCGCCCCCCAGCACCAGGGCCGCGCCGAGCCACAGCGGGCCCGGCATGAAGGCGAGCACCAGGAAACTGAGCGACACCGCAGCCAGCAGCCAGGCGAACTGGCGGGTCAGGGCCATCGCCGGCCGGCGCGTCCCGAACCAGATGCCGCCGACCACGCTGCCGATGCCCCAGACGCCCAGGAGCACCCCGCCGAGCGCCTCGCCGCCGCCGTGCTGAGCCGCATAGGCGGGGACGATCACGCCGGCCGCGCCGAACGAGGTGCCCAGGGCCGTGACGCAGAGCAGCAGCGGCGGGAACCCGGCCACCCGCAACGGACCCAGACCCTTCGCGGCCGTCACCGGGTCGTGAGCGCCGCGACCGCGCATCACCGGGAGCCGGGCGATCCACGCCGTCCCGGCGAAGGTCACCACGGCAGCGCTGATCAGTGCGGACGCCGGCTCAGCGGTGATCACCATGAACGCCGCGACAAGCATCGGACCGAGCACGAAGACCAGCTCGAACAGCGACGTCTCGGCGGCGATCGCGGCCGACCGCAGCTCGTGCCGGCCGGTATCCGGCGCGGTCATGTCCGTCCAGGCCCGGCGGACCGCCGCGGTCAGCGGCGGGTAGGTCGCGCCGGCCGCCGCGGACGCCACGAAGATCCACTCAAGGGCGTCCGCACCGCCCCGGGCCGCCAGCAGCAGGCCGGCCAGGGCCAGCGGGTGCAGCACCGCGGTGGCCAGCAAGATCGGGCCGGCTCCGATGCGGTCCGCGAGCCGGCCGGCGATCGGGCTCAACGCGGCGCCGGCCAGCGCGAACACACCACCGGCGAGACCGGCGGCCGCATAGCGGCCGGTGGCCTGCTCGACCAGCAGCAGCAGTGCCAGCGGGGTCATCCCGATACCCAGGCGGGCCGTGATCCCGACAACCAGCAGCACCTTCGCGCCGGGCAACTGCCACACGCCCAGGTACTGACGTAATGCGGTCAAGAGAGGGCCTCCGGCTGCCAGGACGGTAACGAGCGGAACGCCCTTCGAGGCTAACGTCGGCAGCCCGGAGGATCACCCGGATAACGGGCCGGTGTCAGCGACGTCACCGGTGCCGGGTCAGGGCCGCGTGCTCGTGCAACCGGCGGACCCGCTCCTGCATCGGCGGGTGCGTGGAGAACAACGCGGCCAGGCCGCCACCCGCGAACGGGTTGGCGATCATCAGATGGGCGGCACTTGTCAAGCGGCCGTCGGCGGGCAGGGGGGCTCCGGCCGTACCGTGATGGATCTTCTCCAAGGCACTCACCAGCGCGAGGGGATCGCCGGTCAGCGTGGCGCCGGAGGCGTCCGCCTGGAACTCCCGGTTCCGGCTGATCGCCAGCTGGATGATCGACGCGGCGAGCGGGCCGAGGATCATCATGAGCAGCAGGCCGGCCGGGTTCGGGCCGTCCTCGTCGTCGCCGCCGAACGGCAGGAAGAACGCCAGGTTCGCGAGCATCGTGATGATGCCGGCCAGGCCCGCGGCGACACTCGAGATCAGGATGTCGCGGTTGTAGACATGAGACAGTTCGTGACCGATCACCGCCCGCATCTCGCGCGGCTCCAGCATGTTCAGGATGCCGGTCGTCACCGCGACGGCGGCGTGCTCCGGGTTGCGACCGGTTGCGAACGCGTTCGGCTGCCTCGCGGGCGAGACGTACAGCCGCGGCATCGGCTGACCGGCCGTCGTGGCGAGCTCACGCACGATCGCGTACAGCCCGGGCAGCTCCGCCTCGGTGACCGGACGGGCTCCCATCGCGCGCAGGGCGATGCGGTCGGAGTAGAAGTAGCTGACGGTGTTCGCCGCCAGCGAGATGAACACGGCGAGCACCAGACCGGCGCCGCCTCCCAACCAGTAACCCACGGCCAGGATGAGGCCGGTGAGCAGACCCAGCAGGGCGGCCGTTCTGAGGCCGTTGTGGTGGCTGGACAACTTGCACTCCTTCGGCTTGCGGGGTTCGTGACCCGCATTCCAAGGAACATCGGCATCCTTCGTGTTCATCCGGATGCTCGCTGTGACTTCACTGAAACCCATCGGTGCGTACGGGGTAGGCGCCCGGCAACCGCAACCACGCGTACCGGGGCCACACCGCGACGTTCCCGCGGCGCCGGGCCCCGACGCGGGCCGCCAGGGCTGAGGCGGCCGCCGGGGCTGGGGCGGCCGGTCACCGGGCCGTCCGTGATCCCGCTGTCCCGGCCAGAAACCAGCGCTGTATCCCGAGCGCCGATGCAGCGCTCAGCTCTGGCCGGACCCTGGCGGCCAGAAAGCAGCGCTCGGGTCTGGCCAGACCGTGGGCGGCCAGAAAGCAGCGCTGTATCCCGAGCGCCGATGCAGCGCTGGGGTCTGGCCGGACCCCGGGCGGCCAGAAAGCAGTGCTGTATCCCGAGCGCTGATGCGGCGCTGGGGTCTGGCCGGATCCTGGCGGCCAGAAAGCAGCGCTGTTTCCCGAGCGCTGATGCGGTGCTGGGGTCTGGCCGGGGTGGGTCAGGTCAGGGCGTTGAAGAGGAGCTGCGGGGCGAAGCCGAGGATGACGGCTACCAGCGCGGCCACCAGCAGGGCGGCGGTGATCGGGCGGGCCACCAGGTGCCGGGGGTGGGTGGCGTCGTAGACCAGCCCGGGGTCGGCCACCGGTATGCCGGGGTGGCTGGGGACGGTGTAGAGCAGCGCTGCCACCCGGACGTAGTAGGCCAGGGCGATCACGGCATTGACGACCACTACGACGGCCAGCCAGATCCAGCCCTCGTTCACCAGCGCTCCGACCACCGTCACCTTGGCGAACAGACCCGCCAGTCCCGGAGGAAGACCGGCCAGCCCGGCCATGGCCAGTACGAACGCGGCACCGAGCCAGGGGTGGCGGCGGGCCGCGCCACGGTAGTCGTCGAGGGTTCCCCCGTCCACGTCGGCGAGGCTCGCGGCGGAATGCGTGTTCCCGGCGGCCGGACCGGCAACGGCGCCCGGGATGCTGGCGGCAATCGGGGCGCCCGGGGTGCCGGCGGCAACCGGGGAGATCGGGGTTCCGGCGGCAGCCGGGGAGATCGGAGCGGCGGCGGGGATCACGGGCTGGGCTGGGCGGAGGGCTACGACGACGCCGAAGGCGATCAGTTCGAGGATGACGAAGAAGGCGGCGTAGGCGAGGGCCGCGACAACGCCGGCGGCACCCATGGCGAGGGCGGCCAGGATGTAACCGGCCTGCGCGACCGAGGACCAGGCGAGCAGGCGGACCATGCGGGTCTGCCGGAGGGCGACCAGGTTGCCGACGGTCATCGTGAGCAGTGCCAGGGCCGACATGACCGCGCCGGCGTCGAGGCGGGACACCACGGCGGCCAGGGCCAGGACGCCGCCCAGCTTCGAGGCGGTGGACAGGTAGGCGGCGATCGGGATGGGTGCGCCGTCGTACGTGGCCGGTGCCCAGGCGTGCAGCGGAACGGCGGCGACCTTGAAGGCCAGGCCGATCACCAGGAGGGCGGTGCCCACACCGGCCAGCGCGGCGAACGGGGCCGGGGCGGCGGCGAGCAGACTCAGGTGCAGGATCCCGGTGGCGGCGTGGTACAGGGCGATACCGAGCAGGGCGATCGCCGTGGAGATGACGCTGATCAGGAAGAACGTGACGGCGGACTGGGCCGGGCGGCTGGTCGGGATCTCGGCGGGCGCGAACCGGCGGAGGCCGACCAGGACGTACAGCGGGAGGGTGAGGGTCTCCAGGCCGACGATCAGGGTGAGCAGGTCACCGGCGTAGGCGACGGTCACACCACCGGTCATCGAGCAGGCGAGCAGGAAACAGAACTCGCCGGCCGGGGCCGTTCCGATCCGCAGTGACGGCTCGGACAGGCCCAGCACGCCGGCGGTGAGGCCGGCGAAGAGGGCGGTGGCCACCGCGGCCGGCCAGGCCGGCACCCAGGAGCAGCCGCCGGCGGCGCAGAACGTCGGATCCCACGCGCCGACGGCGAGCGCGCAGGCGCCGGTGGCGAGCGCGCCGAGCACGGTCGCCCAGACGGTCACCGCCCGCCGGCCGACGAGCAGGTCAGCCAGCAGCGCGAGGACGGCGGTGCCGGCGGCCGCGTAGAGCGGCAGCAGAGCGATGTGATCGACGGCCTGGCTTCTCACCGGTGGACCCCTCCCGGTTCGGCGGCCACGACGAGCGGACCAGCGGCCGGGGGCGGGAAGGCTGTGGTCACGGCTGCACTCCCAGCAGAGTGATCAGAGGCTGGACGGTGTCGCCCAGGACCAGGGCCGGCGCGACGCCCACGGCCAGGGTCAGGAGCACGAGTGGCGCCCAGGCCAGCCATTCGACGCCGGACAGCACCGGGGGCAGGGTGTGCGCCTCCGGGGTGGCGGGGCCGTGGGTGACCCGGCGCAGCAGGCGGAGGAAGTACGCGGCGGTCAGGGCGCCGCCGATCGCGGCGACGACGGCCAGGGTGAGCCAGAGGGGGCCGCCGCGCTGGACGGCGGCCACCACCGCGAACGCCTCGCCCCAGAAGCCGGCCAGACCGGGCAGCCCGAGGGAGGCGATCGCGGCGAAGCCGAGCAGGCCGGCCAGACGCGGGGCGGTCTCCCGCAGGCCGCTCAACTGGTTGAGCGAGCCGGTGCCGGCACTGTCCTTGATCGCGCCGACCAGGAAGAACAGCAGGCCGGTGATCAGGCCGTGAGCGATGTTGCCGACCAGCGCGGCCTGGATACCGGTGACCGAGAGGGTGGCGATGCCGAGCAGGACGAAGCCCATGTGACCGACGCTGGAGTAGGCGATCAGGCGTTTCAGCTCGGTCTGGCGCAGACAGATCAGCGCGCCCGCGATGATCGCGACGGTGGCGAGGATGCCGAGGACCGGGGCGGCCCAGGCCGCGCCGTCGGGTGCGACGCCGACGCCGACGCGGATCAGGCCGTAGGTGCCCATCTTCAGCAGCACGCCGGCCAGGATCACCGATCCGACGGTGGGCGCCTCGGTGTGTGCGTCGGGAAGCCACGTGTGCAGCGGCCACAGCGGGGCCTTCACCGCGAACGCGACGGCCAGCAGGGCGAACACGACGCACTGGGTGGTCCGGGTCAGCTCGCTGGCGCCGGTCAGGGTGACCAGGTCGCCGGTGCCGGCCTTCGTCACGACGATCATGACGCCGAGCAGCAGCAGGACCGATCCGGCCAGGGTGTAGAGGACGAACTTCCGGGCCGCGGCCCGCCGGTTAGCGCCGCCCCAGCCGGCGATCACGGCGTACATCGGGAGGAGGACGACCTCGAAGAAGAGGAAGAACAGGATCAGGTCGAAGGCCAGGAAGGTGCCGAGGACACCCAGTTCCAGGGTCAGCAGCAACGCGGCCAGGGCGCGGCCGGAGCCGCCCGCCGGGACCTTCTTGACCGTGTACGCGCAGCACAGGACCGTGAGCAGGCCGGTGAGCACGACGAGCGGGTACGACACGCCGTCCACGCCGATGTGGAACTCGAGCCCGAGAGACCGTACCCACGGGAGGTCGAGTTCGGCCCAGAGCAGCATCGGCAGACCGTCGCCGGACCTGTACGCGAACCAGCCGAACTCGTTCGGACGGGCGAAGAGGAGCGCGACCGAGAGCAGGAGGGTGACCGTGGCGAAGCCGGTGGCGACGATCCGGGCCGCCCGGTCGCGGGCCGCCGGGAACATCGCCACCGCGATGGCGCCCAGCGCCGGGACGAGGAGCAGCGCGACGAGCAGGATCTGCGGAACGGACCAGGCGGGTTCCACGTAGTCGCGGTACATCAGTAGACCCCCAGCCAGGCGATCATGCCGAGCAGCAGCGCGGTGGCGCAGACCGCGATCGCGGCGGCCGGCAGCGGGAGCCGGTGCGCCTCGTTGAGCGCGTCGCCGGCCCGGGTGGTGCTGGCTCCGGTGCCCATCACGGCGGCGTCGACGATCCGGGTGTCCCCGGCGGTCGCGAGCCGGGCCAGTGCCTCGGCGGGGCGGACCACGAGCTGGTGCTGGACGTCGTCGAGCCGGAAACCGGCGGCCAGGAACGGCCCGGCCCGGCCCAGCGCGAGTGCCGGATCGGCGCCGGGTACCGCCCGCCACAGCCACCAGGCGGTGCCGGCACCGGTCGCGAGCAGCAGCATCGGCAGGGCGACGGCCACGCCGAGGTGCGGGTCGTCGAGTTCGAGGGCGGTGCGGAAGCCGGGGGCGAACGCGGCCAGGCCGAGCAGGGCGGCCGGGATCGCGAGCAGGACGAGTGGCCAGCGCATCGGTCCGGGCGGGTCGTGCGGGGCGGCCGGGACCTGATAGCGGGCGTCGTCGAAGCCGACCTCCCAGGCCGGGCCGTACGGGCCGTGGGCGCGGGACGGGCCGAAGAACGCGCGCAGGAACAGGCGGGTGGCGTACCAGGCGGTGATGCCGACGGAGAGCAGTGCGGCCAGCCAGACCAGCCAGCCGGCCCAGACCGGGGCGGTCTCGCCGCCCTCGGTCGCGTGGGCGGCGGCGGTCAGCACGTTCTCCTTGGACCAGAAGCCGGACAGCGGCGGCAGTCCGGCGAGCGCGCCGAGCCCGATCGCGAACGACCAGAAGGTGACCGGCATGTGCGGGCGCAGGCCGCCCATCCGGGACAGCAGGTTGGTGCCGACGGCGTGGATCACCGCGCCCGCCGCGAGGAACAGCAGGGCCTTGAACGCGGCGTGGGTGAGCAGGTGGAACAGTGCGGCGGCGGGCGAGCCGACGGCCAGCGCGCCGGTCATGTAACCGATCTGCGAGACGGTCGACCAGGCCAGGACCCGTTTCAGGTCGTCCTGAGCGGTGGCCGACAGGGCACCTAGCACGATGGTGATCGAGGCCATCACGGCGAGCACGGCGAGCGCGACCGGCGACTGGTCGTAGAGGCCGTACAGCCGGAAGACGACGTAGACGCCGGCCGCGACCATGGTGGCCGCGTGGATCAGTGCCGAGATCGGGGTGGGACCGGCCATCGCGTCCGGCAGCCAGGTGTGCAGCGGGAACTGGGCGCTCTTGCCGGCCACCCCGGCCAGGATCAGCAGCAGCGCGGCGGTCAGCGTGCCGGGCGGGTAGTCGTGGGTGAGGACGTCGCCGAGGTAGGTGCTCCGCGCCTCGGTGATCAGGACGGCGATGCCGAGCAGGAAGCCGATGTCGCCGATCCGGGTGACCAGGAACGCCTTCACCGCGGCGGCGGGCGCCTCGGGCAGCCGCCGGTCGTGGCCGATCAGCAGGTAGGAGCAGGCGCCCATCACCTCCCAGCCGATCAGCATCAGGATCAGGTCGCTGCTGGTGACGACCAGGAGCATCGCGCCGGTGAAGAGGCTGACCTGGGCGGCGTACGGGGCGTAACGGGGATCGTCGTGCAGGTAGGTGATCGAGTAGATCTGCACGCACAGGGCGACCACGGTCACGGCCAGCGCCACATAGGCGGCCGCCGCGTCCACCAGGGTGCTGAACCGCACCTCCAGATCGCCGAGGATCGCCAGGGTGAGACCGGTGTCCCACGGGTCGGACATCGGGTCGGCCGACGGCTGCGCCGGGTCGAGAACCAGACGGAACGCGAGCAGCAACGCCACCGCGGCGCCGAGGACGCCGAGGCCCGCGGCGATCCGCCTGCGGGTTCCGTCACCGTCGCCCGACGGCAGGAGAAGACCGAGCAGACCCGCGATCAGCGGTACGAGGGGAAGCAGCGGCCCGGCAACGTCGATGCTCACCCGGCCACCCGTTCCTCGTCGTCGTCCAGCCGCACCTCGTCGACCACGACCGCCTTACGCATCCGGTAGTACTGCAGGATGATCGCCAGCCCGACGCCCACCTCGGCGGCGGCCAGCACGATCACGAACAGGGCCAGCACACCGCCGCTGCCCGGGGTGGCCGCACCGGGCCGGGCCCACGACTCGACCACCACGCCGGTGAGCGCGGGCCGCAGCGAGACGTCCGCGGTGACCAGGATCAGGTTGACCGCGTTCAGCATCAGCTCGACGGCCATCAGCACCAGGATCGCGTTGCGCCGGCGCAGGACGCCGTAGACACCGAGACCGAAGAGCAGGGCACCGACGACGTACGGGATGACGACGTGCATCAGCCGCGCACCTCCGGCTCGTCCGCGGCCGCCTCGACCCGGGCGCCGATGTCCGGCCGGGACAGCACGATTGCACCGACCAGGGCGGACAGCAGCAGGATCGAGATCACCTCGAACGGCAGCACCCAGGCTCCGAAGATCTGCTCGCCGAGCCGCTCGGCGGTGCCCGGCTCCGGCTCGGGGTAGGTCACCCAGCGGAACGCGTCGGCGAACAACGCGGCCAGGCCCAGGCCGGCACCGCCGCCGATCAGGGCGGCGGGCAGGGCCGGACGGTCCAGGTCGGTGGAGGGGCCGATCGGGGCGCGGGTCAGCATCACCGCGAACAGCAGCAGCACGACCACCGCGCCGACGTACACCAGGATCTGCACCCAGGCGACCAGCTCGGCGCCGAGAACGAGGTAGAGGCCGGCGATCGCGCCCAGGCTCACGACCAGGTAGAGGCCGGAACGGACCAGGTGGGAACTGGTCACGACCAGGACACCGGACCCGACGGCGAGGGCGCCGAGTGCCAGCAGCAGCACGTCGGCGACGGTCACGACTCCGCCTCGGGGGTGGGTGCGGGCGTCGGGCGTACGACAGCGGGTCTTGCGGTTTTCGCGGCGGTGGCCGCGCCCGGACCGGCTGCCTTGCGTGCCGCGGTGGCCTCCTCCTTGGAAGGTTCGCCGAGCACATCGTGCGCCGGTGGCGGTGGCACGGTGCGCATCCACTCGCCGAGCCGGTCCTTGTCGTGCAGCAGGGAGAGGACGTCGGTCTCGGCGTACTCGAACTCGGGCGCCCAGTGCAGCGCGTCGAACGGGCACACCTCGATGCAGATACCGCAGTACATGCAGAGGGCGAAGTCGATGTCGAACTTGTCCAGCACGTTGCGCTGGCGGGCGCGCGCGGCGCCGGGGACGACGACCTCCTCCTTGTGCGAGTCGATGTAGATGCACCAGTCCGGGCACTCCCGGGCGCAGAGCATGCAGACCGTGCAGTTCTCCTCGGACAGCGCGATCACCCCGCGGGAGCGCGGTGGCAGATCGGGCTGCACGTCCGGGTACTGCTGGGTGGTGGTTCGCCGCGTCAAGGTCTTCAGCGTTACGGCGAGCCCGTCGAGCAGGCCCTTGCCGGGCATCTGGCGCTCACCGTTCTCACTCACAAGGGACCATCCTGCCCGGTTGAGAGGGTCGGCGCGACCTCACCCCCGGAGCGTTCTCCGGTACGGTGAACGAACGGGATGAGCGACCCCGTTCTGGAGGCTCCCGATGACCGCTGCGATGAGCGTCATTCCGCCGGCGGATGGCTGGACCGTTGCCGACCTTGACGCCTTGCCCGAGGACGGCGTACGCCGCGAACTGATCGATGGAGTCCTTCACGTGTCCCCCTCTCCGTCGCCGGCTCATCAGGCATTGGTGATCTCCTGAGGATGGCGTCTATCAGCCGACGGGGACGTTCGACGACGATGACGTGATTCGGCTCGACGAGCCGTGGCCCATCGAGGTCCCGGTGCGCACGATCCGGCCACGCAACCTCTAGAGCAGGGACTTCACGGCGACGGTCAGGACCAGCTGGGCCAGCGAGACCGGGACCAGGATCAGCCAGCAGAAGCGCTGGAGCTGGTCCTCGCGCATGCGGGGGAACGTGACCCGCAGCCAGATGATCACGAAGGACAGCGCGCCGATCTTCAGCAGCGTCCACAGCCAGCCGAGCTGCTCCTCCATCGGGCCGTGCCAGCCACCCAGGAACAGCACCGTGGTCAGCGCCGCGATCACCACGATGCCGACGTACTCGGCGAGCAGGAAGAACGCGAACCGCAGGCCCGTGTACTCGGTCATGTAGCCGAACACCAGCTCCGAGTCGGCGATCGGCATGTCGAACGGCGGTCGGCGGATCTCGGCGAGGCCCGCGATGAAGAAGACCAGCGCGGCCGGGGCCTGCCAGATCAGCCACCACGGCTGCCACGCCTCGACGATGCCGGACAGGCTCAGCGTGCCGGCCGCCATCGCGACACTCGCCGCCGCCAGCACCAGCGGAAGCTCGTAACCGAGCAGCTGGGCGGCGCCGCGAACACCGCCGAGGAGGCTGTACTTGTTGGCCGAGGCCCAGGCCGACATCAGCACCGCGATGACACCGATACCGAGGACCGCCAATACCAGGAACAGGCCGATGTCGAGGCTCTGCGCGACCAGGCCGGGGCCGAGCGGGATGGTCAGGATGACCACGAGGTACGGGAAGAGGGCGACGATCGGGGCCAGCCGGAAGACGGTCCGGTCGGCGTCGCGCGGTGTGACGTCCTCCTTCTGGACGAACTTCACCCCGTCGGCGACGAGCTGGGCCCAGCCGTGGAAGGCACCGGCGTACATCGGGCCGACCCGGCCCTGCATGTGCGCCATCACCTTGTGCTCGGCCTGGCCGATGACCAGCGGCAGCACCAGGAAAGCGGCCATCACGGCAACAACCCGGACGAGAAGGTCCAGCCAGATCGGCATCAGGAGGTCTCCCCCTCGGTCCGCGGCGGCCGTGCGGGCCGCGCCGGGCGCTCACCTGCCGGGCGCACCGGGCGTTCCCGGCGGGCCGGTGTCTCCGGTGGGGGCACCTTCCCCTTGAGCGGGCCCCACTCGTTCGGATCGGGGACGCCGGGCGGGCGCACCGAGGCCCGCTTGGCCGCCCCGCCCTCCGACTCGCCCGGCTCCTTGGCGCCCGGCCACGGCTTCGCCACCCGGGAGGCCAGCACGAAATCCTTGCGCAGCGGGTGCCCCTCGAACTCCGGCGGCAGCAGCAGCGGACGCAGATCGGGGTGGCGGGCGAACGTGATGCCGAACATCTCGAACGTCTCCCGCTCATGCCACGCGGCACCGGGATAGAGGTCCACCAGCGACTCCACCTCCGGCTCCTCGCGCGACACCCGGGTGCGGAGCAGGACACCGTGCCGGCGGCGGGTCGACCATAGGTGGGCGATCACCGAGAAGCCGCCGTCCAGCTCGTCCACCGCGGAGAGCCAGTCGAAGAAGTCGCAGCCCAGCGCACCGGCGTCGCGGGCCGCCTCGGCCGCGAACCACCAGCGGGCGACCGGCACGTCGACCACGGCACGGGCATGGCCGGGACCGCCACCGGAAACCTCGGCGGTCACGGTGCCCTTCTCCGGATCGTCGGTCACCATCAGGTGGACCAGGCGTTCACCGACCTCTTCGGGCGTCATGCAGGCCATCCTATGGTTTGCGGACGCGGTGCAACGTTTCGCCGGGCAGCCGCGTGTAGTGCTCGTGACCGCCACAGCCGCACCGGAGACGCCCATCACGGACGATGCCGCTCCACCCAGCTTCGACGAGGTGTACGCCGCGAGCTACACGGACCTCGCCGTGCAGTTGTACGCGTACTTCGGCGACCGGCAGGAAGCCCAGGACGTCGCCCAGGAGGCGTTCTGCCGGGCGCTGACCCGATGGAACACCATCGCCCGCTACGACGACCCGGTCGCCTGGATCCGGCGGGTCGCCTGGAACCTCGCCGTGAGCCGGTGGCGCCGGGCCCGTACCGCGCTGAACTTCTTGCGTAAACAGCGGCCCGACGAACCACGGACCGAAGGGCCCAGTCCCGAGCGCGTCGCCCTGATCGCCGCGCTCAGCACCCTGCCACCGGCTCAGCGCCGGGCCATCGTGCTGCACTACCTGGCCGACCTGCCGGTCGCCGAGATCGCCCGGCGGGAACGGGTCGCCGAAGTAACCGTCCGGTCCCACCTTCACCGCGGGCGGGCCGCGCTCGCCGTACAGCTGCACGGGGGTGCGTCGTGAGCACAGACCAGTTGAAGGACCTCTTCGAAGGACTACGCGAGGAAGCGGTGCCGACGATCCGGCCGCCGGGGGCCGCTGCCGCGCGCAAGACGGTACGGCGGCGCCGGAACACCAAGGCCGTGCTCTCGGCCGCCGCCGCGGTGCTGGCCGTCACCGGCGGGGTCGCGGTGTTCGAACGACGGTCCAGCCCTCCCCCGGTGGTCGCCTCCCCCACCGTCTCCACCACCAGCGCGCCGGTGGTGACCGATCCGAAGGAACTGGCGAAGGTCGCCCAGCGCGCACTCACCGGTGCGAACCCAGCGGTCGACGTCGCCGTGCCGGTCGAGGCCGGTTACCGCAAGGAACACGGCATCTTCCTGGGTGACCTGACCCTGCAGGCGGCCTGTGCCGGGCCCGGGCGGTTCGAGCTGACCGTCGACGGGCAGGAGAACCGGAAGACCGAGTGGCGGCTGGTCAAGAAGATGTGGGTGCAGTGCTCCGCCGAACCCGTCCCGGTGAGCACCACGTTCGCCATGACGTCGCCGTATTCGTATTACCGGTTCCGGCTCGCCAACGTCGTCACCAACGCCGTCAACAACGGGAAGTCCGGATTCGCCTACCGGGTCACCAGCAACACCGGCGTGCCGATCCGTGGCGACAGCAGCCACCAGGAAATCTTCAACACCGACCGGCGGCTGGATCTCTCGGGACGCCGGGTCAGGAGTGCGGCATCCGGACGGATCAGGGTGTCTCCACCGACGTTCGAACTGGCGCCCCAGCTCAGGACCGGGCGGTACACGCTCGTCGCGAAATGCGCCGGCACCGGTACCGCTCTCTTCGTGGTACGCCAGGGCGGAAAGGTCGTCACCGACTTCCGGGTGCCGTGCGCCTGGCCGGCCGGGCCCCAGCGTGAGGTGGCGCTGGGCCGGCTCGACAGGACGGCGACCGTGCACACCGGCTACGAATCCACGACGCCGGCGGACGCCCTGATCACTTACGCCCTGGCCGAGGAGTAGGTCACAGGCCGGGGAGGCGGCCGTTGCGGAAGACGTCGACGAAGTCCTGGTGGTCCTCGCGGGTCTGGTCACCGTACTTGTGCGCGAACTCGACCAGATGCTGGACGAAACCGGCCTCGTCCTTGTCGACGACCGCGACGATCGCCTCCTCGGTGGAGAAGTCGACCAGATCGTGACTGGACTCGTCGTCGGCGACCGAATGCATCCGGGCCACCGCACGACCCAGGTCGGCGATCACACCGGACAGTTCCTCCGGCTCGTTCACGTCGGCCCAGTCGAGGTCGGCGGCGTACGGCGACACCTCCGCCACCAGCTGCCCCACCCCGTTCAGCTCGGTGAACCCCAGCCACGGGTCGGCGTGCGCCTGCAGGGCCCGCTGCGACTCGGCGGTCCGGTGACCCTGATGCCTGAAGTAGCCGCGGACCCGCTCGTCGTCGATCCACCGCGCCACGGCCGGGACCTGTGCCTGCTTCATGTAGATGACCACGTCGTTCTCCAGGGCCTCGGTGTGCCCCTCGAGCAGCAGGTTGTACGACGGCAGGCCGGCCGAGCCGATGCCCACGCCCTTACGCAGCTTGATGTCCTTGATACGCAGCGAGATCGGACGGGACGCCTCCGGGAGTGTGCCCAGGTAACGGTCGAACGCCTCGCAGACCTGCGCGCGGGTGGCGGCGTCGACCTCGTAGACCCCGTCGCCGAGCGAGAACCGGCGCTCGTAGTCGTCGATCGTCGTCTGCTGGCCGAGCAGGTCGACGCGGGTGTTGAGCCGGGCCTCCTGCAGCACCCGGCGCAGCACACCGGTCGCGTTCTCCAGGGTGATCGACCCGATCGCGTCGTCGCCGCCGTGCGCGATCGCCCGCAACTCGGTCAGGTACGACTGCGCGAACTCGGTCACCAGCGTGGTGATGGCACCGTCGGACAGCGCCTTCGAGTAGCCGATCAGCGCCACGCTCGCCGAGAACCTCTTCAGGTCCCAGCTGTACGGGCCGACGTACGCCTCGTCGAAGTCGTTGACGTTGAACACCAGGCGGCCGGACGAGTTCATGTAGGTGCCGAAGTTCTCGGCGTGCAGGTCCCCGTGGATCCAGACCCGGCTGGTCCGGTCGTCGAGGAAGCTCTCGTCGCGGTAGTCGCCGCTCAGGTCGGCGTAGAAGAGTGAGGCGCTGCCGCGGTAGAAGGCGAACGGTGACGCCGCCATCTTCCTGAACTTGCGCCGGAAGGCAGCCGGGTCGAGCGCCATCAGCTCGCCGAACTCGCGGGTCAGTACGTCGATGATGAAGTCGGCCCTCATCCGGGTCACGGTACTCATGGTGAGCATGCCTGCGGTTACCCTTTCCGCTATGTCCGCTTCACGCCTGCTGCGTATCGGCACCCGCTCCTCCCCCATGGCACTGGCCCAGGTCGAACGGGTCCGCCGGATGCTCGCCGAACGGCGGCCCGAGGTGACCGTCGAGATCGTGCCCCTGACCACCAGCGGCGACCGCTGGCAGGGCGCGCTGTCCGAGCTTGGCGGCAAGGGCGCGTTCACCAAGGAGGTCGACCAGGCGCTGATCGACGGGCGGGCCGACCTGGCCGTGCACTGTGTCAAGGACGTGCCCGGCGACCGGCCCGCACCGGCCGGGACCGTGTTCGCCGCCTACCTGTCACGCGACGACGTCCGGGACTGTCTGGTGGACCCGGCGGGACGGCGTATCGAGGATCTGCCGCCCGGCACGACGGTGGGGACCTCGGCCGTACGCCGGATCGCCCAGCTGGCCCTGCACTACCCGCACCTGACCGCCGTGCCGATCCGCGGGAACGCCAATTCCCGTCTGGCCAAACTCGACGCCGGGGAGTACGACGTGCTCCTGCTCGCCGTCTCCGGCCTGCACCGGATCGGGATGCCGGAGCGGATCACCCACCCGATCGGCGTGGACACCTTCGTGCCGGCGGTCGGCTCCGGGACGCTGGTGCTGCAGTGCCGGCAGGACGACGAGCCGGCTCTCGAGATCGCCGGTGCGCTCGCTGACCGCCGCGCCGGGCGGGAGACCGAGGCCGAGCGCACGCTGCTGCACATCCTTCAGGGCAGCTGCCATTCGCCGATCGGCGGTCATGCGCGAACCGAACCCGACGGGCGGCTCAGCCTGCGCGCGCGGGTGATCAGTCTGGACGGCAAGACGGTCCTGGACGCTCATGAGTGGGCGTCCGATCCCGTCGTTCTCGGTACCTCGGTGGCGGCGTCCCTGCTGCGTCAGGGCGCGCGGGACGTCCTCACCGGCTGATCGGGCCCGCGCCCGCACCGTCACCGCCTCACCGTCACCGCCTTACCGCGACCGCCTCACCGCCTTGCCGGGCGGCCGAAGCCGTGGAGCACCTCACCGGTGACTGCCGTGCCCAGCCGGTCGCCGAGGACGGCGGCGGCGCGGTAGTGCACGCCCGCCCAGACGCGGGCCGGCTGCACCTCGGCCTGCGCCTTCCGCAAGCTGGTGAAGTGGCGGGTGGTGCCGGAGTCCGGGCTGTAGGCGTGGAACGGCAGATCGTCGCGGCCGAAGAAGGAGCGGAGACTGACCATCGTCGCCGACGTGTAGCAGGCGTGCCCGGACGGCCACTCGGCCGACGGAGCGGTCGCCCGCAGCGGCTGCCAGGACGGGTCGGCCGTGGTCGCCGGATTGCCGTCGGCGCCGGCCAGCGGGATCGCGGTGACCGGACGCCAGAAGCTCCAGCGCCGTTTCTGCTGATAACAGGAGATCAACGCGTCGACGGTGGCCATGTCGGTCTGCGCGAACAGGCGGGCCGTCTCCAGGTTGCCGAGCCGCTGGTTCGTGGCCAGCACCCGGCGGAACTGCCACTCCACCATGTTGAAGTCGTCCCACCAGGTCGCCGCCTCGGTCTGCGCCGGGGTCCGGACCGTGCTGGCAGCCGAGCCCAGAACCTTCACCTCGTTCAGCTGGCGGGCGTAAGCGGCGCTGGTCAGGGCCGGCGGGCCGGGCACCCGATAACGGCTCGGGTCGCGGATCACGAACGGCTTGAGGAACGCGTACCAGGCGCCGCTCTGCACGAAGTTCGGCGGCGTCAGCCGGTACTCCCCCGGTGCGGTGCCGACCGGCCAGGTGACGCTGGCGTCGAACGCACCGTCGGCGCGGCGGTCCTCGATCATCGCGGCCGCGGTCGCCTCACCGACGGCGATGCCTCCGCGCTTCGCCCGGCCCTCCGGGATACGGGCGAGCTCCGCGGCGTAGCGGGCCTGGAGTGCGTCGGCCTGGGCCGGGAAGAGCGACAGCAGGACGTGGTGGGCCGCTGCCGCCACGGCGGCCGGGACGGAGTCACCCCGGCGGGCCCGAGGGGCGGTCAGATATGGCTCGTACGGGGTGCCGGCGATCGCGTTCACCGCGTCGTAGACGGCGCCCTGCACCATCGCGAAGCTCCGGGACGCGGCGTTCGGTGACTGTCGCGCCACGTCGTAGATGGTGGTCTGCGCATGGACGTGCCAGGCGACGACCGCGTTCGGTGTCGCCGCGCCGGCCCGAGCGGCGGGTGGCGCCAGCACCGATGGCGTGGTCAGCGTGAGTGCCGTCGCGACGACCACGGCGAGCGCTCTGCGGAAGGTTGCCGACGTGCGGGAACGACGTGCCATTGAATCCCCCGGTGGGCTGGGTCCCTCGTGTCACACGAACGGCCATCAGCTTCGATCGGGGTCGATCCCAGCGCAATGCTTTGACGGACTTCCGCCCGAGGCATTCACGCCCGTGGATTGATCAGGCAGGCTGGGTGTCCGGTGGTCGCACCAGTGGGGCGGTCAGCGTCAGCGGGTCGGGCCGGCTCACACCGCCGAGGCCGGACTGCTCGGCGGCGATCTTCTCCTGCAGCCGCAGGATGCCGTGCAGCAGCGCCTCCGGACGGGGCGGGCAGCCCGGCACGTAGACGTCCACCGGGATGATCTGGTCGACACCCTTGGTGACCGAATACGAATCCCAGTAGGGCCCGCCGCAGTTGGAGCAGGAGCCAAACGAGATCACGTACTTCGGCTCGGGCATCTGGTCATACAGCCGCTTGATCGCCGGAGCCATCTTGTCCGTGACGGTGCCCGAGACGACCATGAGGTCGGCCTGCCGGGGCCCGTGCGCGAACGGGATCACCCCGAGGCGCATGAAGTCATGACGCGCCATGCTGGACGCGATGAACTCGATGGCGCAGCACGCCAGCCCGAAATTGAACACCCAAAGGGAGTAGCGGCGCCCCCAGTTCAGCACGAACCGGATGGGTTCCCCGAGCACACCTGGCAGACCGGCCATCCGGTCAACCTAACGCATCCGGGTACGGCTCGGTCAGGGTCACCGGCTTGCGCGCCACCTCCAGGACACGCTCGGGGAAGCTCGGCCCCTCGGTGTAGTAGCGGGCGCGGGTGCGGCCGACGGGCTCCAGCAGCCCGGCGGCGACCAGGTCGCGCAGATCGCGTTGCGCCTGCTGCAGGCTCAAACCCTCGGCGTGCTCGTAGTGGGCCCGCCGGAGCCGCCTCTGCACCGCGACGTCATGCAGGGCGGAGACCACCCGCTCGTCCAGCCCTACCTTGCTCACGAACGGCAGGAGCAGTTCCCACACCGTGGCCGATCGGTCCACCCGGCTCTGGACCACCTGCGCCTGCTGGTGATAGGCGACGAGGTTGAACCTGATCCAGCTCGAGACGTCCTGGTCCGGCCGGTATCGGGAACCGCGGCGCTGAAGTTCGTCATAGTAGTTCCAGGTGTTCCGCGAGCGGCCGAGCCACGCCTCGATCGACGAGAACTCCGGAGCGAGCACTCCCTCCCGAGCGATCATCAAGGTCTGCAGCGATCGCGACATCCGGCCGTTGCCGTCCGGCCACGGATGGATGGACACCAGATGCAGGTGTGCCATGGCCGCGCGGATCAGAGGGTGATCGGTGTAGTCGGCGTTGAGCCAGTCCATCAGGTCGTCCATCAGTGCCGGCACCTCGGCCACGTCGGGAGCCGTGTAGGCGGCGATCTCCGGAGCCGAGGGGTCGGTGACGTAGACGGCACCGCGTCGCCACTGGCCGGCGACCTTGTTCCGGGTGTGACGGTGCCCCTGCAGCATCCAGTGCAGCGCGTTCAGCAGGCCCTTGCTGTACTCGAAATCGGGGGCGTCGTGCAGGGTCTGCACGTACGTCATCATCCGTTGATAGGCGAGGGTCTCCTCCCGGTTCTCGTCGGAGACGTCGACGTCCTTCTCGCCCTCCATCAGATCCTGGACGTCGATGGTCGAGACCCGGAAACCCTCGATGGAGTTCGACGCCGCCACCGCGTCCGCCGTCAGGAACTTGCGCAGGCCGAGGATCCACTTCGCGGGGTTGGCCTGCACCTGATGACGAAGGTTCTCGCGCATCTCGTCGACCCGGCCGAGCACTTCGAAGTCAGCGCCGGTCAGTTCGGGGGTTGGGTACAGCATCGGGTAATCGTATGACGCAATCATAACTTCATGACGTCACCCAGACAGTGGTATTCGGGGAACCGGGGAAGCGCGCGGCGCCACATGCGGGTGCCACATATCTCCACGCTCCGCGGAGCGCCAGCTCGGACCGGCCGCTGCAGGCGGCCCAGGAGGTCGCTGCAGGCGGCTCAGGAAGGTCGCTCCAATTGAGCTCAGGAAGGTCGCTGGAGGAGACTCAGGAAGCCGGTCAGCAGAGCCTCACGCAGAGCCGGCGGTGCGGCGTTCAGGATCGAGTTGACCGTGGCCATCTTGGTGAAGTCGCCGCCGGCCAGCCCGAGACCATCGGCAAGCGAGGCGATCAGCTCCGGCGTGATCATCTCGGGGGTCAGGGGTGGCAGCGGAGGCAGGTCGACCGGGCCCCGGGCCTTCGCTGCCGCGACGGCCTCGGCCAGATCGGCGGCGAAGTCCGGGGCGGTGGCGTGCACGGCCGCGGTCACCGTGAGGTGGATGGTCGGCGGCAGGTCCTCGAACGCCATCTGCGGCTGGGTGTGCCAGCCCCGGGCAGCCAGCTCGTCGGCAAGGACGAAGAGGTCGGCGCCGTCGGAGGCCAGGCAGACCACGCTGGTGCCGGCCGGTGCGTAGAGCCGCACCCCGTCGGTGGCCTCGACCGCTGCGGCGAGGACCGCCACCGACTCGCGGGTCCGGCGGGCGAGCTCCAGATAACCGGTGTCACCGATGGAACGCAGGGTGGCGTAGGCGGCGGCGATCGGGCCGCCCGAGCGGGTCGACGAGATCACCGGGTTGATCATGGTGTAGCCGGGCCAGCCGGCATACGTGAAGTACTGCGGGCGGCGCAGCTCCTCGGAGGCGTGCAGCAGGATCGACACGCCCTTCGGCGCATACGCGTATTTGTGCAGGTCGACCGAGATGCTCGTGACGCCGGGCACGGAGAGGTCGAAGCCGGGCAGGTCGGCGCCGAGACGCCGCAGGTAGGGCAGGATCCAGCCGCCGAAGCAGGCGTCCACGTGGAACCGGATGCCGCGCTCGGCGGCGATCGCGGCGATCTCCGGGATCGGGTCGACCACACCGTGCGCGTAACTCGGGGCGGACGCCGCGATCAGCACCGTGTCGGGGGTGATCGCCGCGGCCATCGCCTGCGGGTCGGCCGTGAGGCCGCGCACCGGCACGGTGTCCAGCTCGACCCTCAGGTAGTGCGCCGCCTTCGCGAATGCGGCGTGCGCGGTGGCCGGGACGACAAGCCGGGGTGACCGGATCGCCGGGTGGGCGTCGCGCGCCGCCTTGACCGCCAGGATCAGGGACTCGGTGCCGCCGCTGGTGACGCTGCCGACCGTCGCCGGACCACCACCGAGCAGCCTG
The DNA here is from genome assembly GCF_040639655.1 of Actinoplanes sp. NPDC023801. NCBI lineage: Bacteria > Bacillati > Actinomycetota > Actinomycetes > Micromonosporales > Micromonosporaceae > Actinoplanes > Actinoplanes sp. NPDC023801. Next base: position 197,175 of record NZ_JBFAAI010000008.1, read on the forward strand.
GCGGCCGCGCCGACCAGTGCGTTTTCCATCGCGAGCAGGGACGGGAAAGCGGTCGGGTCCAGGCCGTTGACGTGGGCGGAGACGGCGTGGGCGGCGCGGGCCAGCTCGTCGAGGCCGTCGAGGGCGGGGTCGTAGACGTAGGCGAAGAGTCGTCCGCCGTGCGTGGGCAGGTCGCCGCCCCGCAGCTCACGCAGCTCGGCGAGGATCTGCTCGCCCGGGACGCCCTTCTCCGGCAGCGCATCGATCATGCCCGGGACGCTACTCCTTCTCCGGAGTACGGCCCTCGGTTGTCCACACTGATGGGTTGTCCACAGGCTCGCCGGCAACGGGAGGGCGGTCGTCGTAACGTCGCAGCGCCAGCACGGCCACCCCGACCAGCAGGGCCGGCACGACCGTGAAGCCGAGCAGCACCCCGAGCCGGGCCGTGTCACTCTGCACGGCCGACTCGCCGGTGACCGACGAGACATAGCCGAAGACCTGGAGGAGCAATGCGTAGATGCCGGGGCCGAGCGCCAGGCCGAGGGTCTCCCCCGCGGTCCACAGGCCGGTGAAGACGCCGGCCTGCCTGCGGCCGGTGCGTTCGGTGTCGTGGGCGATGCAGTCCGGCAGCATCGCCATGGCGAAGACCTGCTGGCCGGCGTAACCGGCACCGACCACGGCGACGATCAGATAGACCGCGACCGCCGGCAGCACCGGGGCGGTGAGCAGCGCCAGGGCGCCGGCCGTGAACAGCAGCGAGGCGGCGATCAGGGAGACCAGCTTGCCGTGCCGCCGCCCGACGGCCGTCCAGAGCGGCATCACCAGCAGTGCGGGGCCGACGAATGCGGCGAACAGGAAGGTCGCGCCGGACTTCTGGACGAGGATGTGGTCGGCGAAGTACTTGACGCCGGCCAGCATGGTGCCGATGCCGGCGGCCTGCACGACCCAGCAGATCAGCAGGGCGCGGAACGGGGCGTTGCCACCGGCTACGCGCAGCTGAGCCCGGAGGGACGGCTCGGATTCACCCGCGGTCCGGTAGGCGGCTTTACGCGTACCGAGGAAGGTGGCGAGCGTGCCCACGACGATGAGCCCGCCGATGAAGGCGCCGGACCACCGGTGTCCTTCCCGGCCGCCGCCGGTGAGCTCGACGACCAGCGGCGCGAGGGCGCCGGAAACGAGGATGGCCAGGGCCAGGACGGCGACCCGCCAGGTCATCAGCCGGGTGCGCTCGGCGTAGCCGTCGGTGAGTTCGGCGGGCATCGCGACGTAGGGCACCTGGAAGAACGCGAAGGCGGTGGCGGCGGCGAGGAAGGCCACCGCGACGTATGCACCGGAGGCCACGCCGCTCGGGAAGGGGGCCGCGAAGATCGCCGCGAAGAGCACGCCCAGGACGAGTCCGGCGATCAACAGGAAGGGCCGCCGTGAGCCACGCCGGTCGGAGATCCGGCCGGCCACCGGGTTGACCAGGACATCCCACGCCTTCGGCAGCAGAACCAGCAGGCCGGCCACACCGGCGGCCACACCGAGCGTGTCGGTCAGATAAGGCAGAAGAAGCAAACCGGGCACCGTGCCGAAAGCTCCGGTTACCAACGAGCCAAGCGCATATCCAGCCAAAACGCCGCGCGGAAGAACACTCGTCGGAGTTACCACGGGAGGGGGACCACCGGTCGTCATCGACGCGCATCGTAACCATGATCGGGCTGCTCCGCCTACGCTCGGCCGCATGAAAAGCGTTGCGGCCGGCGTCGCCGCCAGTCATCCGGCGACCGCTCGCACCGGGCTGCGAATCCTGCAGGCCGGAGGCACCGCGGCCGACGCGGCGGTGGGCGCCGTACTCGCCTGCTGTGTCGCGGAGACGGTCTACACGGGGCTCGGTGGCGGCGGCTTCGCCACCTACTTCGACGCCGGCACCCGCGAGGTCACGTGTCTCGACTTCTTCGTGGCGGTGCCGGGCCTGGACGGTGATCGGAAAGCGTCACCCATGGTGGCGGTGGACGTGTTCTTCGGCGGGCTGCCACAGGTCTACTCGATCGGCGGTGCCAGCGTGGCCGTGCCCGGGGTGCCGGCCGGCCTCGGGGAGGTGCATCGCCGGTGGGGACGAATGCCCTGGCCGGAGGTGGTGGCGCCGGCCGCCGGCCTGGCACGGACCGGGGTGCTGCTGCCGGCGGCGCACGCCCGCACGCTGGAGTCGTGTGCGCCGGCGCTCGCCTACGGTGAGGGGGCCGCGCTCTATCAGCCTGGTGGACGGCTGCTGCAGGGTGACGAGCTGCTCTACCACCCCGGGCTGGCCACCGCGATGGACGCGCTGGCCGAGGAGGGGCCATCGGTCTTCTACACCGGCGCGTACGGCAAGGTGCTCGTCGACACGGTGCGGGAAGCCGGCGGCACGATCGGCCCGGTGGACCTGCGCTCCTACCGCGTCGAGTCGGTGCCCGTGGCGCAGGCTCCGCTGGCCGGCTACCGGGTGCACGCCCGGCACGATCTGAACCGCACCGTCGACACGATCGGCGGGCTGCCCACCGACCTGGCCCGGCCGGCACGCGCGCCGGGAGTGGCGACCGCCCTGCTCAACCGGGGTCAGCAGCGACTCGGGGACACCACCAACGTGTCGGTGGTCGACGCCGAGGGCAACGCCTGCGTGATCACCACGACGCTCGGGCTGGGCGCCGGGGTGTGGCTGCCGGGGCTCGGCATCAACCTGAATTCGATGCTCGGCGAGGGTGAGCTGCTCACCGACGACATGGCGCCGGGACGGCGGATGTCGTCCTACATGTGCCCGCTCGTGGTGACCGCTCCGGACGGTGGCCTGGCCGTCGCGGCGGGCTCGGCCGGTGCCTCCCGGATTCGCACCGCACTCGTCGACACACTCTTCGGGGTGCTCGTCGACGGGCTGAGCGTGCCGGAGGCGGTCGCCCGGCCCCGCTTCCACGTGGTCGAGGACACGGTGCACGCCGAAGCCGGGTACCCGGCCGCGGAACTGTCCGCACTTGCCGCCGCGGGATGGCGGATCGTCGAGTGGCCGGAGATCACCCACTACTTCGGGGGCGTCACCGCCGTGGGCCGGGCCGGTGCGGCCGGCGACCCGCGGCGCGGCGGCGTGGGACTGCTGCTGTGAATCACATGGTGCGGGCGGCGGTGACCGCGGCGGACGCGGCGGTCTCCCGCAGCGGGACCTCGAGATCGGTGGCAGTGAGCCCGAAGGTGCGCTCGGTCAGCGACGAGTCGAGAACGAACGGGGCGTAGAACTGGTAGTCCATCTCGGCCATCTCGCGAGCCATCGGCACCACCACGCCGGCCGCGCGCATGACGAACCGCGGCATTCCGCGCACCTTGAGGCGGGGTCGGCCGGTCAGGTCGCAGTAACGGTCAGCCAGCTCGCGGATGGAGATCGGCGCCGGTGACGGCACGTGCCAGGCCCGGCCCCAGGCCCGCTCGTCGCGCGCCAGCTCGACCAGGGTGCGGGCCATGTCGCCGGTGTACGTGAAGGTGTGCGGGGCGTCGATGTCGGCCGGGCCCCAGGCGGTGCGGCCCTTGTCGAGGGCGGGCAGCAGGACGCTCGAGAAGATGCCGACGGCTCCGGCGCCGAGGTAGTCGGAGGCCCGGGCCTCGATCGTGCGGACGCCGCCGGCCAGGGCGTCCTCCCACATTCTGATGCGGACGCGGCCCTTGCGGCCGGTCGCGGCGAGGGGCGTGCTCTCGGTCATCAGGCCGCCGGGCTGGGGGCCGTATCCGTACAGGTTGCCGGTGATGGCGTACACCGCGCTCGCCGACTTGGCGGCGGCGATCATCGCGTCGTTCATCGGGAACCACTTCTCGGTCCACTCGGTGTACTTCGGGTTCGCGCAGTTGTAGACGACCTCGGCGCCGTCGGCCAGTTCGGTGAGGCGACGGGCGTCGGCGGCGTCCGCGGCGACCCGCTCGATCAGCGGATGCTCGGGGCCACTTCCACTGCGCGTGACGATCCGGACCCGCTCACCGCGCTCGGCGAGCAGGCCGGCGACGCTGGAGCCGATCGGGCCGGAGCCGATGACGAGATGCATGGCGTTCTCCTCGCTCACATTTGAGAGCACCGCTCTCTGTTGAGGACAACGATCGCACGTCTTTCGTCGGCGTGCAAGAGCGGTGCTCTCGTTATGGCACACTGGTCCGCATGAGCGCCGCCAACCTGCGAGCCCGCCTACGGGCCGAGATGACCGAAGAGATCAAGGCGGTGGCGAAACGTCACCTGGCCACCGACGGGGCGAACCTGTCACTACGGGCTGTCGCCCGCGACCTCGGGATGGCCTCGTCCGCGGTCTACCGGTACTTCGCGAGCCGGGACGAGCTGCTCACCGCGCTGATCATCGACGCGTACGACGCCGTTGGTGACGCCGCCGAACGGGCGGCGGCCGGGCGGGAGACAGCGCTGGAGAAGTGGCTGGCGGCCGGCCACGCGGCACGGGACTGGGCGATCGCCAACCCGCACGAGTGGGCGCTCATCTACGGCAGTCCGGTGCCCGGCTATGCCGCGCCCCGGGACACCGTGGACTCCGCGACGCGGATCATGCTCCTGCTCGGAGCGATCATCGCCGAGGCCGACCGGGCCGGCGAGATCGCCGAGCGGGCACCCCTGACCGGCCGTTTCGCGGAGGAGCTCGCGGCGGTCGCCGGCGCCTATCTCCCCCACCTGACGGCCCGCGTCATCGCCGACACCATCGCGGCGTTCTTCCAGATCTGCGGTGCCATCAGCTTCGAACTCTTCGGGCAGCTCAACAACACGGTCGAGGACGACCGGCGGGGCTTCTTCGAGTATCAGCTGCGGGCCGCGGGCCGGCTCGCCGGGCTCACCGGATAGCCGGCATCCAACCGGCCTCGGCCATCAGCACCCGGTCACCGCGCATCGGCACGCCCTCCGCCAGCAGCAGCGCCTTGGCCCGCACCTCGTGACCGGGTGGCAGCCGGCCGCCGCCGCTGCACACCCGGTGCCAGGGGACGCCGGCACCGTGCAGGGACATGATCCGGCCGACCTGCCGGGGCGAGTTGCGGCCGGACCGGTCGGCCAGTGCGTCGGCGATCGCGCCGTACGACATCACCCGGCCCGGTGGAATGCTCTCCACCAGGGTCAGGACCTCTTCGACGTACTCCTGCGGTGTCACAACCCGCCACGATATGGGATGTGACAACGATCGACAGCGGCCTGCCGAGCACAATGGGCCAGGTGCGGGAAGTGGTTACCGGTGCGCGCCGGATCGTGGTCAAGGTGGGGTCGTCCTCGCTGACCACCGCGGCGGGCGGCATCGACGAGCAACGGATCGACGCCCTGGTCGACGTGCTGGGCACGCTGGCGACCGGCGGGCGTGAGGTGGTTCTCGTCTCCAGCGGTGCGATCGCCGCCGGACTCGCCCCGCTCCAGCTGCGCCGGCGGCCACGTGACCTGGCGACCCAGCAGGCCGCCGCCTCGGTCGGTCAGGGACTGCTGATCGCCCGGTACACGGCCGGTTTCGCCCGCCACGGGCTGACCGTCGGGCAGGTGCTGCTCACCGTCGACGACGTGACCCGCCGGGTGCACTACCGCAACGCGTATCGCACGCTGCGCAAACTGCTCGACCTCGGTGCGCTGCCGATCGTCAACGAGAACGACACGGTCGCCACCGAGGAGATCCGGTTCGGTGACAACGACCGGCTGGCCGCGCTCGTCGCCGCCCTGGCCGACGCCGACCTGCTGGTGCTGCTCTCCGACGTGGACGCGCTCTACACCGGCAACCCGTCCGATCCGTCGTCGGTGAAGATCCCGCTGGTGCGGGAGAACAGCGACCTCTCCGCGGTGGAGATCGGCACGGCCGGCAAGGCGGGCGTCGGCACCGGTGGCATGGTCACCAAGGTCGAGGCGGCCCGGATCGCGACCGGGTTCGGCATCCCGGTCGTGCTCACCGCCGCCCCGCTGGCCGGTGCGGCGCTCGCCGGCGAGGAGGTCGGCACCCTGTTCGAGGCGGCCGAGTCCCGGCCCGCCGCCCGGCTCTTCTGGCTGGCCCACGCCACGGCCCCGCGCGGCCGGCTGCACCTCGACGAGGGCGCGGTCGCGGCCGTGGTGGCCCGGCGCAAATCGCTGCTGCCGGCCGGCATCACGGCCGTCGACGGTTCCTTCGCCGCCGGCGATCCGGTGGATCTGGTCGAAGCCGGCTCCGGTACGCCCGTCGCGCGCGGCCTGGTCAACTACGACGCGGTCGAACTGCCGGCCCTGCTGGGACGGTCCACCCCGGAGTTGGCCGCGGCGCTCGGGCCGGGATATGAACGTGAGGTCGTCCACCGCGACGATCTGGTGCTCCTCTAGAGAGGTTTCGTCATGAGTGTGCTGGAGCAGGCCGCCGCCGCCCGGGTCGCCTCGTTCGATCTGGCCTCGGCGACACGGGCCGAGAAGGATGCGGCCCTTCTGCTGATGGCCGACCGCCTGGTCGAGCGGACCGACGACATCGTCCACGCGAACGGCGTCGACGTGGCGAACGCCCGGGAGAACGGCACGTCCGAGGCGATGATCGACCGGTTGGCCCTGACGCCGGAGCGGATCGTCGCGATGGCCGACGGTCTGCGCCAGCTCGCCGCCCTGCCGGACCCGGTCGGTGACGTGGTACGCGGTTCGACCCTGGCCAACGGCTTGGAGCTGCGGCAGGTCCGGGTGCCGTTCGGTGTGGTCGGCATGATCTACGAAGGCCGCCCCAACGTCACCGTCGACGCCGCCGGCATCTGTCTCAAGAGCGGCAACGCGGCCCTCTTGCGCGGCTCCGGCTCGGCGTTCTCGTCGAACGCGGCGATCGTCTCGGTGCTGCGCAAGGCGGTCGCCGACGCGGGTCTGCCGGCCAACACGATCCAGCTCCTCGACGCCACCACCCGCGACTCGGTCAAGGAGCTCATGCGCGCCCGCGGTCTCGTCGACGTGCTGATCCCGCGTGGTGGTGCCTCGCTGATCAGGACGGTGGTCGAGCAGTCCACGGTGCCGGTGATCGAGACGGGGGTCGGTAACTGCCACGTCTACGTGGACGCCGCCGCCGACCTGGAGAAGGCCCTGGCCGTCACGGTCAACTCGAAGACGCAGCGCTACTCCACCTGCAACACCGCCGAGTCGCTGCTGGTGCACGTCGAGATCGCGGATACGTTCCTGCCGCTCCTGCTCCCGGAGCTGCGGGAACGCGGCGTCACCGTGCACGGCGACGCGCGCGTGGCGAGCTACAGCGACGCGGTGGTCGCCGCCACCGACGAGGATTGGGGCGCGGAATACCTGTCCCCCGACATCGCGGTGGCCGTCGTCGACTCCCTGGACGACGCTCTGGATCACATCCGCCAATGGGGTACCGGTCACACCGAGGCCATCGTCAGCGAGTCGACGACCGCGACCCGGCGTTTCGTGGCCGGGGTGGACGCCGCCGCTGTGATGGTGAACGCCTCGACCCGGTTCACCGACGGCGGGGAGTTCGGGTTCGGCGCGGAGATCGGCATCAGCACTCAGAAGCTGCATGCGCGCGGGCCGATGGGACTGCCGGAACTGACCTCCACGAAGTACGTCGTCACCGGCAACGGCCACACCCGCTGAGCCGCGGGTACCCCCTCAGAACTGCAGGTGCGGATTCCCCGGTTCGCTGACCGTCGCCGCGACGACATGGTTGCCGTGGAGATCCGTGCCGCCCTCCGCCGCGGTCCAGGACAGCGCGCTCCGGAGGGTGGGTTGGGACTGCCCGTTGCGTGGCGCAGAGGCGGTGAAGGTGATCCTGAGGCCGTCGGTCGCGGAGTAGCTCATCGACGCGTTCACCGTCTGTGAGCTGCTCTGCAGGTAACCACGTGCACCGAGGACCATCGAACCGATCGGCAGGGCGGTCGTACCGTCGAGGACGCGGAGGACGTCCGGGCTGTTGCCGCTCTGCTGGGTCATCTCGACCTTGACCGCGATCGGGGAGCCGTTGAAACGGCTGAGGATCGATGCCGGATCGATCGTCTCGCTGTAGGTGAGCGTGAACGAGTCGCCGGCGTCGATCGTGCCGATCGTGCCCGTGGCGGCGTTGGCGGTGCGGACGCCGCCGGGTTCCGGCCGCTTGGCGTCCACGGTGAACGTGCTTGTCGACTCACTGCTCCGGTTGCCGCTGTCGCTGGCCACGACCCGCACGGTGTAGTCGGAGTCGGCCGGCGGGAAATTGCTGAACGGGAACGCGATCTCCCAGGTGTCCAGGCTTCCGGTGACCGTGACGAACTGCTCGGTGGTGGCGGCGAAGGCACTGCCGTTCCAATAGCCGCCGTCCGCCCGCCGGAGGCTGACCCGGACGCCGGTGAGCGTGCTGCCGCTGGACGCGGTGGCGGTGCCACAGATACCGGGGCAGGTCCTGGCCCAGCTGTTCGGTCCGTACTTCCGCCCGCTGACCGGGAAGGTGGTCGCGCCGGTGCCCGGTGTCACGGCGGTGTGCACCGATACGGCCGACCGGGCGCTCGGAGCTCCGGTCCAGGAACCCTGGACGGCCCGTACGGCGTACTGCCAGGTGCCGTCGGGAACGCCAGTCTCGGTACAGCCTGTCGCGGCGAGCGTTCCGGAGCAGCCGTCACCCACTACGGCGGCGGTGTCGGTGCCGGCCGCGTACCGGACGACCCGATAACCGGCCACCGGACGGCCGGTGCGAACTTCCGCGGCCGGCCAGTCCACCCTCACCGAGGATCCGGTGGCGTCGGCCGTCACGCCGTGGACGATCGGCATCCGGCCGGCCTTGGCCAGTGCGGCACCGGAACCGGCCAGGTGCCAGCTCGCCCGCGCCACGCCGGGGGTGGTGAACAGCAGCCCGGCGGCCAGGCCCGCGGCGGTCAGGACGGAGGCGGAACGCGGCATTGTCATTTCGGGGCCTTCCGCGCACCGGCGCTCAGCCGCAAGGTGAAGGTCACGCCCTGACAGGCGTCGGAAACTCCGGCGGCCGGCATCCAGATCGGCAGGTACCCGAGCTTCGCCTGCTGACCGGCGGGGATGCGAGCCGGTAGGGCCGGACTGCCGGCGTAACGACCCACGGTCAGGTTGGTGTAGGCGACCTTGCAGCTCTTCCGGGAGGTCGAGGCGAGCTGCCCGGACGCCGCGGTCACCATGATCGGGAACTTGTACGGGTTGCGCACCGCCACCTGGATCTCCCGTTTGACGCCCGGGTAGAGGCCACTGACGGAGGTGCCGGTGACGCCGGGGCCGCCGGACTGCGCGACCAGGGTGATGTCCACGGGGAGTTCGCCGGTGTCGGCCGGGCCGGTGTTCAGCGCGGCCAGCGCGGCCCCGGCGAGCAGGACCACCGAGGCGGCGATCGTGAGCGGCATGAGCCGCATCGGCATTCCTTCCCATGAACGAGGTCGGCCGGGGACGGCGCCCGCCCCCGGCCGGACGGCGACTACGGCTGCTTCGGCGTGCTCGTGGCGGTGAGGCTGACCGGGAACGTGAACGTGGCGTCCTGGCAGCTGTTGTCCGAGCTGTCACCCATGGTCACCGCGTCGGTGAGCGTGACCACGACCGAGTCACCGGCGCCGATGTACTGGGTGAGCGACTTCGTGGCGAGCGCGACGGCGCTGTTCACGGCGGTGCAGCCCGCACCCGCGACGGTCACGGTGCCGTTCGGGGCGATCTGGGTGACCATGACCGGGAACTGGTTCGGGTTCGTGATGCTGATCTTGGCGTCGGCCTTGCCACCCGGGTAGAGGACGCCGTCGACCGTGACGGCGGTGCCCGTCACACCCTGCGACGTGCCGGCCTTGGCGCTCACGGTGCCGGTGCCGTTGGCGGTCCAGGCGGCGTAGGCGGCACCGGCACCCACGGTGACGGCGAGTGCGGTACCGACGATGACAGCGCGCTTGACGGACGTACGCATGAATCTGGCTCCTCGAAGAAATTCTGGATCTTCGTAGGCGCCGGTTTCGCTACTGACTCCCCGCCGGACTGGAGCGACCACCATCATCGCCCAGCGGATCTTCGTCTCGCCTCGGCCCCATCGGGGTCTGAAGCAATATTGCGGCACATGTCCGTCTTAGGCCAATAGCCCTAAATGCTGTGGCTCGGTTGCCTTTTGGGCCGACTCGGGTGCCACCCGGTTGCAGGTCTTGACAGGCCGTCAGCGAAATGCCCGCAATGCCGTCAACGTGGTGTTCACGTCGAACAACGGGCCCTCGTTGCTGTCCCACCCGCCGTCGCCGCGCTGCGTCTCGCCGAGCCGCTTCCACGCGCTGCGCAGCAGCCAGTCGTCACCGAGGTTGACCCGTCGCAATGCGGCCGCCATCGACGCCACGTCCGCCGGCGACATGTCCGGCAGGCGGTCGCCGAGAACCTGCTGCACCCGGGCCGACTCGTAGAAGAACTGCTGCTGGTGCAGCAACCCGGCGGCATGCCACCCGGCGGCAAGGAACGACGGCCAGGTGCCGTCCGGCCGGATCTGGGTCACGACCCAGCCCGCCGCCGAACGCAGCACCTCGCTCCACGGCGACCGGGTCTGATGGGGGTCGATCTCGACGGCCGCCGCGGTGAGCCAGAAACCGGCGACCGACGTGAGGTAGAGGGTGGCCTCGGGATCGCCGGGCAGCGCCCACGCGGGGGCCTCACCGGCCAGGGACTCGTGCTCCTGCCAGGTGCCGTCGCCGCGCTGCGCGCTCGCCAGCCACTGCAGGGCCTGCACACCCACCTGGCTGTTCAAGGCCCCGATGCCGTCGAGTTCGGCGAGACGGAAACACGTGGCGTCGATCGAGGGGATGGCACCCTCGGCGGAGGCGGGCCAGCCGCCCTCGAGCATCTGGCCGGCCGCGATCCGCTCCGCCGCCTCGGGCGGGGCGGGCTGCCCGGTCCGGAGGTGCGACAACCGCGCCCGCTCCACCAGATCACCATGGGCGACCACGTAACCGATCGCGGCATCTATATCGATCACGGTGACGACGGTACCGGCCGAAGCTGTGTATCGCAGGTCCCTTCCATCCGGGGCGTCACCCGAAGGTGACTCCCCGGACGAAAAGGGTCAGTACGACGGCAGGGACGGATCAATCGTGTTGACCCACGACACGATGCCGCCCTGGACGTGCACGGCGTCCTTGAAGCCGGCCGCCTTGAGCGCGGCGAGAGCCTCGGCCGAACGCACACCCGACTTGCAGTGCAGAACGATCTGCTTGTCCTGGGGGAACTTCGACAACGCCTCGCCCGAGAGGATCTCGCCCTTCGGGATCAGCACCGCGCCGGGGATCCGGTTGATCTCCCACTCGGCGGGCTCGCGGACGTCGGCCAGGAAGATGTCCTTGCCGCTGTCCTGCCAGTCCTTGAGCTCGCGGACGGTGATCGTGGAGCCGTGCACCGCCTCCTGCGCCTCCTCGGAGACCGCGCCGCAGAAGTCCTCGTAGTCCTCGAGGAGATCAGTGACGGTCGGGTTCTCACCGCAGAGCGCGCAGTTCGGGTCCTTCCGCACCTTGATCTTGCGGTATTCCATCTCCAGGGCGTCGTAGACCATCAGGCGCCCGACCAGCGGCTCACCGATACCGGTGATCAGCTTGATCGCCTCGTTGACCTGGATCGAACCGATCGACGCGCAGAGCACACCGAGCACGCCGCCCTCGGCGCAGCTCGGGACCATGCCGGGCGGCGGCGGCTCCGGGTAGAGGCAGCGGTAGCAGGGACCGTGCTCCTCCCAGAAGACCGAAGCCTGGCCGTCGAAGCGATAGATCGAGCCCCAGACGTACGGCTTACCGAGCAGCACCGCGGCGTCGTTGACCATGTAGCGGGTCGCGAAGTTGTCGGTGCCGTCGACGATCAGGTCGTACTGGCTGAAGATCTCCTTGACGTTGTCCCGGTCCAGCGCGGTGTTGTGGATGACCACGTTCACCAGCGGGTTGACCTCGGCGATGCTGCGGGCCGCGGACTCGGCCTTGGGCGTGCCGACGTCCGAGACGCCATGGATGATCTGACGCTGGAGGTTGGATTCGTCGACGGTGTCGAAGTCGATGATGCCGAGCGTGCCCACGCCGGCCGCGGCCAGATAGAGCAGGGTCGGCGAGCCGAGGCCGCCCGCGCCGACCGCGAGCACCTTCGCGTTCTTGAGCCGCTTCTGTCCGTCCATCCCGACATCGGGGATGATCAGGTGACGCGAATAGCGGCGGATCTCGTCGACGCTCAGCTCAGCGGCCGGCTCGACGAGCGGGGGCAGAGCCACAGTTCACTCCCCGGGGTTCGGTGGTAAGGATCGCCGCCCATTGTTGCTCGATTCGCAGGCGCGGTTCCATGACGTTGGACACGGGCCCGACATGCGGGATCGCGGAATATTCACGCTACCGGTTCACCGGCGTACCGCTCGCCGTCCAGATAGGGCCACGGGTTCGGCGTACAACCCTTGAGCCCGAGAGTCTGCTGCATCATCACCGGAGCCGGTTCGCCCTTGCCGGGGCACGCCTCGTGCCCGTGCCCGAACTCGTGGCCGACCTCATGGTTGATCGTGTACCGCCGGTACATCTCGAGCTCGCCCTCGTAGTCGGGCACCGCGTCGGCCCAGCGGTCGGCGTTGATGATGACCTGGCCGGAGACCCGGCACGACGTGTAACCCTCGGTGTCCAGCCCGCCGCTCGCGCACATCCGTTCCGACGTCTTCGCCGAGGCCAGGTAGATGGTGAAGTCGAAATCACCGGACTTCGGCACCCGGCGCAACCGCAGCCGCCCGTCGTGGATCCAGCTCCGCTCGTCGCCCAGGGTCTCGTCGACGGCCTCGGCGAACTCACCGGCCGACGTGTCCTCGACGACCTTCTCGACCGCCACCCGGAAGCGGTACAACCGGCCCCCACTGCCCAGTGCCGGGCCGCGGTCCTTCGCGTACCCGAACTCACCGGCCTTTCCCTTCGGCGCCGATTCGTCCTCGTCCTCGTCCTCGCCCCCGGTCTTCTGCGGCTCGGCCGCCGTCTGCGGCATCTGCGGCACCGGCCCGGCCGCCGGCCCGACACCGGCCGGTTCGGCGGCGCGTTGTGCGGCGTCGCGCCCGGGTGCGAGCGGCCGCTCGTCGTCGCGCAGTTCATGCCCGGCGATCAAAATCAGAACCACGAGCAGGATGTACGCCAGGAGCATCAGCCGACGGCGCCGCCGGACGCGCCGGGCACCGGCCGTCTCGGAGACGGCGTGCCGTGCCTGGCCGGCGGACCGTGCGTGGGCCGGCACGTAGTCGTTCTCGGCGTGGGTCAGCACCGACGGCAGGAAGTCGGACTCCGGCTCCTCTTCCGGGAAGATCTCGACCGGCCGGGGGCGCGGTGTGACCGCTTCCGGCTCGGGGTCGAGCTCGGCCACGGGCGCCGGCGCCGGCTCCTCGGGCCGCGGCGGTACCGGCGCCGGGACGTAGATGTTCTCGGTGAGATTCCGTTCCAGCATCGACTTCGGCGGCCAGAGGTTGTCCGGCAGTTCGGCCGGCAGCCGCACGCTCGGCGGAAGTCCGATGGGCCGGTTCATCGTCCGCGGGTACTCGTCGTAACCGGTACCCGGTCCGGGAGCGGCCACCGCCTGCTCGCCGGCGTGCACGGCGGGCGGCTCCACGCCGAGCCAGCCGTTCTCCGGCGACAGCCCGTCCCAGTGGTCCGGCTGGGAACGGACGTCCCCGGGTGGGCGGGAGCCGAGTGACGTACGGCCGGCAATGCCCGGCCCCGTACCGGAGCGGGTGGACCGTCGCCCGCCGACGGCGCGCGGGTTCACGAAGGAGCCCGGCGCAGCAAGCGGGTCGTCGCCGGCCGGAGCGGGCGGTGGCGGCTCCACCGGACGGGGCGTCGAGGCGGCCAGGCGCTCCGCGGCCAGTTCGAAGATGCCCCGGGTCATCTCGCGTGCCGGGGCGGGTGGATCGGGACTCTCCGGCCCGCTGAGGGCAGGCGTGGCGGGCTCCGGGTCCGGGACGGCCCGGCGCGTACGTGAACCGGTCACCCGCCGGGCCGGCGGCCCCTCGGCCGGTGTGGTCCTCGCGGTGCTCCGCCGGCGGGCCTGCGGCTCCTCCGGAACCGGCTCCACCGGCGCGGTGGCCGTCTTACGGGCCGGGGCACGGCCGGTGGCGGTCCGCGCCGAGGTCGACTTGACCGCGGCCGGTTTCGCCGGCGGCTCGGCGGTCTCCGCGGCGGGCGTCGACTTCTTGCCGGCCGGTTTGCGGGCGGGTTCGTCGGCGGCACTCTTGCGGTTCCGGCGAGCGGGCTCGGCCGGGGCGGTCACCGGGGCACGGCCCGTGGTGGTGGTCGCCGCGACGGTGCGCCGCCGGGGCGACGTGGCCGCGGGGGTACCGGAGGCGGCCGCGGTCTCGGCGCGGGAGCGCTCGGCTCGGCCGCGCCGGTCGGGTCCGGCGTCCGGGTCAACGGGGCCATTTGTCGCGTTTGCCATAGCAAGCGCCAGCCTGCCACGACTCCCCGCGTGTCACAGGACTTTCGGATTTCCGTACCGGATGAGCGGAAGCAGAGCTCAGAGCCGTGGGCCGGAAAGGTCCCGGCCGTGGTGCCGGGGCCAGGAGAACGGGACGCAGCCACGCAGAGTCAGCGTCTGCTGCACCATCACCGGCGCCGGGCCACCGGCTTTCGGGCACCCCTCGTGCCGGTGCCCGAGCTCGTGGCCGACCTCGTGGTTGATCACGTACTGCCGGTAGACGGCGAGGTCGGCCCTCGCCTCCAGATAGGGCCGGGCCGACATCCGCCAGCGGTCCAGGTTGATGATCGCCTTGCCGACGGCCCGGCACGACGTGAACGGCACCCCGTTGATCCGGATGCCGGTGCCGCCCCGCTCGCACATGCGGCCCGCGGTCTCCCGGGTCGCCAGGTAGACGGTGAAATCGGCCGGGTCGGCGCCGGCCACCATCTGCATCCGGACGCGCCCGCTGCCGACCCAGCTCCGCTCGTCGGACAGGATGGCGCGGACCTGGGCGGCGAACGCGGTGACGTCCTCGCCGCTGCCCTTCTCCACGGCCACCTTGAACCGGCGGACCGTGCCGCCGGTGCCGGCGATCGGGCCGCGCTCGTTCGCGAACGCGAAGTCACCGGAGCCTTTGACCGGCACATCGCCGGGAAGCTTCAGCACGCCCTCGGCCGGGAACGGTGAGGCGGGTGTCGGGGTGGGCGAAGCCGGCGCGGGGACGCCCAGCGGTGTGGTGGGAATCGCGGACGGCGCCGGGGCCGGGATCAGGGCCGACGGTGAGGCCGCGGCGGCCGCGTTGCCGGGCGGACCGCTCGCCGTGCCGAACGGGCGGCCGACCGCCACCACGGTGAACAGCACCACCGTTGCGGCCAGCACCACCAGCCACGCCTGACGCCACCGGTCTCCCGGTGCGAGAGATCGCGGCTCGGTCACGGGGCTGGGCGGGGAGATCATGGGCCTCCAGACTCGCACGAAACCGCCCACAGCTCCCAGCGCGGTAGCGGCTTGTGCGCTTTGCTACACCGTGCAACCCGGCGGCTCAGCCGGACGTCACGCCTCGCCGCACCGTGCAACCCGGGCGGCTCGCAATCCGGGCGGCTCAGCCGGACATCACGCCTCGCTGCACCGTGCAACCCGGCGGCTCAGCCGGACGTCACGCCGACCTCGTCGAGGAGACCCACGACGGCACGGGCCACCAGCCGGGGGACCTCCATCTGGGCGACGTGACCGACGCCCGGAAGGATGAGCAGGCGGCTGTCCGGGACGACGCGGGCGACCTGGGCCGGCACCCGCGGATCGACGAGCCGGTCGTTGAGACCCCCGATGACCAGGGTGGGCGCCTGGATCCGGGCGGCCAGCCGCCACTGGGAGTTGACGCCCGGCAGGTAGGCGCGGAGGAAACTGCCCACCAGGCCGCGCAGCGTGCCGAGGTAGGCCTTCGGATAGTGCGCGACCGTGTAGCGGAGCTGGATCTCCTCCATCGCCTCGGCACGGCGCTGCGGGTGCACCTTCGACGTGTCACCGAAACAGGCGGCCAGCACCTGCTCGGCCATCTGCTCGGCGGTGATCCGCGTGAGCGCCCACGCCATCAGGCGCTCGGCGCCCGGCATCGCCAGCAACGGCAGGACCGGGCCCTGCGCGGTGCGGCGCGGATTCAGGAACGGCATGGCCGGGGAGATCAGCGTGAGGGTACGGACCAGATCGGGCCGCAGGGCCGCCACCCGGACCGAGATCGACCCGCCGAGCGAGTTGCCGATCAGGTGGACCGGGCCACGGCCGGCGCTCTCCAGGTAGTCGACGAGCGTCGCCGCGAAGGCGGCGATCGAATACCGCGGGCTGGGGTCGCTGTATCCGAAACCGGGCAGGTCCACGGCCTGGCCGTCGAGCCGGTCGGCGAGCAGGCCGGCCAGATCGGTGAAGTTCTGCGACGAGCCGCCGAGACCGTGCACGTAGACGGCGGGCTCGGCCCCCGGGCTCTGTCCCGGCGTGTCCCGCACGTGCAACATCGAGCCGCCGACCATGACTTGCCGCGCGGGCCACGGTGGTGGAATCTCACCCTCCGGCAACAGCGCGCTGTCGTCGGCCAGATTTGCGCCCTTCATCAGGCCAAGAGTGCCTCAAGCCGCCGGTTGACCGCGGACAGTGTGGCGCGGACCATGGCGTGCCGGTCGTCACCTGTCACCACGGCCGAGCCGGCCAGCTGCTCGACCCAGCCGCCGCCGCACGACAGCAGCAGCACGACCACGGCGACCTGCATCGGCCCGAAGGAGACCGCGGCCGCGTGCTCGACGAAGCACCGGGCCGGACCCTCCTGGTGCTGCGAGGTGGAGAGCAGCTCGTCGACCGCACCGGCGGTGGCCGTCGCGCAGAGACGCAACAGGTAGCCGTCGACGGCCGGGCCGGTCGCGACACCGGAGGCGCTCCGTCCACCGGCACGCAGGCGGACCTCCACTGTGGCGTCCGCACCGAACGTGTTGACGTGCACGTTCTCGATGATCACGCGAGGGCCCGGGTTGTCGCCCGGGTCCAGCGGGCGCGGCTTGGAGGCGTCGGCCGGGACCAGCGCGGCACCGGCGTTGACCATCTGCGGCCGGGGCTCGGCCGGGGGCACCGCGACGGGCTGTGGCAGCGCGGACACCGGCGCCACCGAGACCGGAGCGGACGTGGGAGCCGAGGACACCGGCGCGGGGGCGACCGGGCTGGAAACGGGGCTCGAGACCGGGGCGACGGGCACCGAGGCACGGGCGGGACGGGTCGGCTGGCTCGGCAGCAGCGGTGTGCCGCGCGGCGACGAGACCGGCGCGCTGGACGGCCGGAACGCGGCCGGCGCGTCACCGGGCATCGCCGCGTCCAGGCCCATCCGTTCCTGCAGCAGACGGGCCACCTGGCGGCTCACCTCGGCCGCGTCGGCGCCGTCGGCGAGGTCGAGCCGCAGACTGTGGGCGCCGGCCGGCGTGGCCCGCAGCGAGGCGTCGCGGACTCCGGGCACCTCACGGACCGCGCCCAGGATGTCCTGGACGTCGAAACCCTCCTGGCGCTCCTGGGCGGGTACGACGTCACCGCGGCGCAGGTGCGTCGCGATGCGGGCCAGAGCTGGCGCTTCGGCCGACGGTTCCACGGAGGGCGGCTCCGGAACTCTCGGGACGTCCGGCTGGGCCGGGACGCGCTGCGGCAGTGTCCCGCTCGTGTCGTCGCCGGTCTCGGCGTCACCGGCGTCCGGGCCGGCGAAACCGGAGCCCGCGCCGGGCGGGGCGTAGGTCGGTGTGGCTTCGGGCACCGGGTCGTACGGCCGGCGCGCGAATCCCGGAGGATCGTACGCCGAAGTTTCGCCCGCCGGCCCGTCCAGCTGCGGCAGACCCTGGGCCAGGGTGTCGGTGACCAGCGCGTGCCGTGACCGGCCCGGCTCGCCGGAGGCCGGGGCGACCGGGGGCGGGGCCACGGGGGGCGGAGCGACCGGCGGCGGGCCCTGGACCGGCTCGGGCACCCAGTCCGGGCGCGGAGCCGGCACGGTCGGCCGCGGGCGGTAGGCGTCGTCGAGGTCGCCCTCGTAGGGGTACGGAGGGGCGCTGCTCGGGGTCTGCGTGACCGGGGGGCGGCGGTGACTGCCGAGGATGTCGGCGAGCCTGCTCCGCTCGGCGGACCACGCTTCAGGTGACCCGGACGGGGGATTCTCGGAACCCGGTGCCGGTGCGGGGACCCCGGACGCGGGTGCGGCCCCGAAGGGACGTTCCGCCGGGAACTGCTGCCTGCCGAAGGTCCGCCCGTCGGACGGCCGCCGCCAAGGTGGCGTGTCCACTCCCTGCTCCAATGCCGCTCCCGTACCGGACCACGGACTTTCGTCGTTCGTCCAGCCGTTCACCCGTGTGCGGTCCTGCGAATCGGCCCCGTTGCCACCCGCTGAGGCTCCCGTGTCTCCGGAATGCCCTGATTCATCCACCGCGTGCTCCTCGCTCGCCCCCGCTGAGGCTACCGTGTCGTTGCAGTGGCGATAAGTTGCAGCGTCGCGACAATTGCCCGCACGACCGCGACATGCGCCGATCCGGGCAAACCGAGACGACAGACCGCGGGGACCCGACCCCCCTGGAGGTTCACAGAAATGACCGCTGCGTCCGGCGGGCCACAGACCGCTCGACCCACCCGCCTGCCCCGTTCGGCGCGACGCAAGCAGTTGCTGGCCGCCGCGCAGCAGATCTTCGTCGCGCACGGCTACCACGCCGCCGCGATGGACGACATCGCGGAACGGGCCGGCGTCTCGAAGCCCGTTCTCTACCAGCACTTCCCCGGCAAGCTGGAGCTTTACCTGGCCCTGCTGGACACGCACTGCGACGCGATAATCGCCAAGGTGCGCGGGGCCATGCAGGCGTCTCCCGACAACAAGGAACGCGTGAAGGGCGCCGTCCGGGCGTACTTCGATTTCATGGATCACGAGAGCGAGGCGTTCCGGCTCGTCTTCGAGTCGGACCTGCGCAACGACCCCCAGGTCCGCCAGCGGGTCGAGCGGGTCGAGCAGGGCTGCATCGCCGCTGTGACGGACACCATCATCTCGGACACCGGACTGCGTCCGGACCAGGCCGAGCTGCTCGCCTCCGGTCTCGCCGGAGCGGCCGGACAGGCTGCGCAGTTCTGGCTCGCCAACGGTCGTCGTACGCCCAAAGCTGAAGCCGAAGCGCTCGTAGCTGCGCTGATCTGGCGCGGGATCGCCAGCTTCCCCCTGCAGGGCGGCTCAACGGCCGGAATGGCACCGGAAATCGGATAACCTTTCGGTCGGGTAGACGGATCTTTTTAGGAGGGGCCCCGTGGAGGTCAAGATCGGCGTGCAGCATTCGCCGCGTGAGCTGGTGCTCGAAAGCGCCCAGACCCCGGCGGAGGTCGAGCAGCTGGTGTCCGAGGCCCTCGCCAAGGACGGCATCCTGTCGCTGACCGATGAGAAGGGCCGCAAGGTGATCATCCCGGTCGCCAAGCTGGCCTACGTGGAGATCGCCGAGGCGTCGCACCGCCCGTTCGGCTTCACCACGCGCTGAGGTTCCGGCGAGCTGGGTTTTCGGCAACGGGAGGGCGCCCTGATCTCAGGGCTCCCTCCCGTAACTCTCTCTGGGCGAGTCTGCTACCAGGTCAGGTAGAGTGGCCTGTGTCGTCGTCGATCTGTCAAGTCGACGACCCCGCGTGTGGCCCGCTTTCGAGCGTGCGGCCCGCGCCTACACGAGAACCGCGCCCAAAGACTTCCGACGGGCGCACCACGAGAGGGCACCCGTAAAACTTCATGACCGACAATGAGCAAGCTCTAGTACCCGTCACCAGTCGTGCTCCGGTTCGTCCCGACAGCCCCACTTTCGCCGAGCTGGGCGTCCGGGCGGAGACCGTCGAGGCCCTCGCCAAGGCCGGCATCACGCACGCCTTCGCGATCCAGGAGTACGCCCTGCCCATCGCGCTGCGGGGCACCGACCTGATCGGTCAGGCACCGACCGGCACCGGCAAGACCCTCGGCTTCGGCCTGCCCCTGCTCGAGCGCGTCACCGCCCCCAGCGAGGGCGCCGACGGCCAGCCGCAGGCCCTGATCGTCGTCCCGACCCGTGAGCTGGGCCTGCAGGTGGCCCGCGACCTCGCCGCTGCGGGCAGCACCCGGGGTGTCCGCGTCCTGCCGATCTACGGCGGAGTGGCGTACGAGCCTCAGGTCGAGGTTCTCAAGAAGGGCGTCGAGATCCTGGTCGGCACCCCCGGCCGCCTGCTCGACCTGTGCAAGCAGAAGATGCTCAAGCTGGGCTCGGTCAAGGCCCTGGTGCTCGACGAGGCCGACCGGATGCTCGACCTGGGCTTCCTGGAGGACGTCGAGAAGATCCTGGCGATGATCCCGGCGAAGCGGCAGACGATGCTGTTCTCGGCCACCATGCCGGACCCGATCGTGGCCCTGTCCCGCCGGTTCCTGCACAATCCGGTCACGATCCACGCCGGGCACACCACCGAGAGCGGCCCGTCCCCGCTCACCAAGCAGGTCGTGTACCGCACCCACCCGATGAACAAGCTCGAGATGGTCGCGCGCATCCTGCAGGCCAAGGACCGCAGCCTCACGATGATCTTCACGCGCACCAAGCGGGCCGCCGACCGGGTCGCCGAGGACCTCGACTTCCGTGGTTTCGCGGTCGCGGCCGTGCACGGCGACCTGGGCCAGGGTGCCCGCGAGCGTGCGCTCCGGGCGTTCCGCAGCGGCAAGATCGACGTGCTGGTGGCGACCGACGTCGCGGCCCGTGGTCTCGACGTCTCCGGCGTCACCCACGTGATCAACTACGACTGCCCGGAAGACCCGGAGACCTACACGCACCGCATCGGCCGCACCGGCCGGGCCGGCGCCACCGGTTCCGCGATCACCTTCGTGGACTGGGAGGACATGCCGCGCTGGGTGCTCATCGACAAGTCGCTGGGCCTCAGCATGCCGGAGCCGCCGGAGACGTACCACACGAGTCCCGCGCTCTACGCCGACCTGGACATCCCCTCCGACATCTCGGGCACCCTGCCGACCGCCTCCCGCAGCCGGGCCGGGCTCTCCGCCGAGATCGAGGAAGACCTCGGTAGCGTCGGGCGACGCGGACGCGGCAGCCGGGATCGAGGCGACCGGAACGACCGCGGCGGGCGAAGCCGTGGCCGGAGTGGGGACAGCGGCCCGTCGGCCACCGGTCCGGCGCCCGAGACCACCTCGCCCAGCGAGACGGCCGAGCGGACCCAACGGCAGCGCCGCCGCCGCCGGGTCGTCGAGGACGGACCCGGTGCACCGGAGACCGCGGCCCCGGTGTCGGCGGAGCCTTCGGACGTACTCTCGTCTGAGGAAACCGCACCGCGCTCCCGGACCCGCCGTCGCCGGAGCACCGCTGCCGTGGTCGTCCCGTCCGACGACGCCGCTCCGGCGGCGGAAGCCACCGTGGCCGCTCCGGCGGCCGAGGGGACCGCGACCGCTCCGGCGGCCGTCGCTCCGGCGGCCGAAGGGATCCTGGCCGCTCCGGCGGTCGTGGAGACCGTGACCGCACCGGCCGACGAGGCACCGGCCGCCGCGCCGCGCCGCCGTCGCCGCACCACCGCGACACCGCCCGTCACCTCCGGGGATGCCGCTCCGGCTGCCTCTGCGGATGCTGCTCCGGCTTCCTCCGTGGAGGCCGCTCCGGCTTCGGATGCTGCTCCGGCTTCGGATGCCGCTCCGGCTTCCTCGGCGGAGACCGCCGCCGCACCGCGCCGTCGCCGCCGCCGCACCACGGGCGCGGCCGAGGCCGACCTGTCCGGCGGTTCCGAGGCCGGCGTGGGCACCACCGCCGACGCCTGATCCACGACGGCAACTGATCCACATGACCGATGACGCGGGACCGGAGAACCGGTCCCGCGTTCTCCGTCAGGTCCAGTTGTCGCGCAGCTCGGCCAGCAGATCCATGTTGAGCCGGTACGCGGTGGCCACCTCGGCGAGGAAGGCATCCTGCTGCCGCCGGGCCCACGGGACGGCGTTGAGCCGATCCCGGTACCGGGCGCGGAACAGTGGTGGATCGATCCCCTCGAAGACGAAGAAGCGGAACCCGTCCCGGCGGAATCCGTACGCCTCGACGACGGCCTGCCGCAGCCACTGCCCTCCGGAGAGGTCCGCGAGATAGCGGGTGCAGTGATGTGCCACATACTCGGTGACCCGGCCGAACGCCGCGCTGCGGATCCGGGTGCAGTAGGTGGTGGTGGCCGGCAGCGCGGTGATCCGGGTCTGCCAGCGCGAGCCGAAGAGGAACCGCAGGTCGGACTCGAGTGCCGGCACCCGGAACAGTTCCGGGTATACGAACGGCCGGGCCATCGGGTCGTCGGCCATCGCCGCCGAGGCCAGCTCCAGCGACTCGTAGATGAACCAGTACTGGCTCAGCAGCTCGGCGTACGCGGCGAGCGGCAGCCGTCCGGCCGCGAGGCTGGCGACGAACGGGCTCGGCAACGCTCCGGAACGCTCCTCGCGGGTGGTCTCCCGCAGACGGTCGGAGAGCAGAGTGGACATCGCGGCGGCACCTCGTCTTCGCTACGGCACCGACCAACTTAACCGCGAGAGGCGCGATCCACGACCCCTCGGGGCCATCCGGACCGCCGGGCAGAATGGGACCATGCCAGAACCGCTCGAAACAGTCCTCGCCGAGGTGCGTGAGCTACTCCTCGCACCGGGCCTCACCCGGGCCGTCGCAGCCGGCCGTCGCCGCGGGCACGTCCCGTCGGTGACCCGCGCGCAGCTACGCCCGGTGACCCTGAAGCAGGGACGGCGGTTGCAGATCGTCACCGACGACGGGGCCCGGCCGTTCACCCGTAACGTCGACGACGCCGACGCGGCCGAGGCCGTCGACGCGCTGCTGGCCGAGCCGTTCGGCAACTGGCACGTGGAGACCGACTCGGCGACCGTGCAGGTCCGGGTGACGAAGAAGGGCGACGCCCAGGTGCACCGGTCCGCCGCGGTCGCTGCGCCGCGGGCCCCGGAGACGCACGACCGGGCCAAGCAGTGGCTGCTCGACCCGGGAGACCCGCTGTTCACGGTGGTCGGCGGCACCGCGGCGAAACGCCGCCAGATCGACGCCTTCCTGCGGGCGCTCGCCGCGACCCTCCCCGACGATCTCCCGACGCCGCTGCGCGTCGTCGACCTGGGCTGCGGCAATGCCTACCTGACCTTCGCCGCCTATCGATACCTGGCCGGGCGGGGCGTTGCGGTCCAGGTGGTCGGGGTCGACGTCCGCGAGGATCAGCGGGTACGCAACAGCGCGGTCGCCGCCGAACTCGGCTGCTCCACCGACGTAACCTTCGTGGCCGGCACCATCGAGGACGCTCAGCTGCCGTTCGAGCCCGACCTGGTGCTCGCGCTGCACGCCTGCGACACGGCCACCGACCAGGCCCTGGCCCGGGCCGTCGAGTGGGAGGCCCGGTGGGTGCTGGCCGCGCCCTGCTGCCACCACGACATCGCGGCACAACTCAAAGTGTCGGGTGCGCCGTCGCCGTACGCGGAGGTGACCAGGCACGCCATCCTGCGGGAACGGTTCGCCGACGTGCTCACCGACTCGCTGCGCGCCGCCCTGCTGCGCCTGCACGGATACCGGGTGGACGTTGTCGAGTTCATCGACTCGGCCCACACCCCGCGCAACCTGATGCTGCGTGCCCGACGGACCGGTGCCCGGCCCACCGGCGAGCAGCAAGCCGAGTACGACTCCCTGACCGGCCAGTGGGGGGTCACTCCGGCCCTGGCGAAGATGCTCAGCTGACGACGACCGTCCAGGCCGCCGTGGACACCTTCCCGGCGACCTGGAAGTCGAAGAACATCCGGTACGTGCCGCGGCTCGGGGCGGCCAGCCAGAACTTGACCTTGCCGTCGACCGGTTGCTTCTCCGGGTGCACGTGGACGTATCCGAGATCACCCTGCCGGAGCACGACCAGATGGCCGTAGGCACCGAGGTACGGCTCGGGCGTCACCGGCCGCCCTGCCCCGTCGGTGACCGTCATCAGCAGGGGCTGAGTCGACTCGGTGGCGGGCGTTCCCTCGTACCCCACCGTGAAATCGCCGGTGGTCGCCGACCGGACCGGATCGGGCACGGTGACCGGCGTGTAGGCCCCCGCGACCGTCAGGTCGTGTCCCAGCGTGGCGGCGATCTCGACGCCACCGACCAGCGCGGTGAAATCGGCGAACATGCGGTGGACGCCGGGCTCGGCCAGCGTGAGATCGACACTCCATGTGCCGTCCGGCGCCATCACCGGGTGTAGATGCTGAAAACCGGTCAGGTCACGCCTTGCGACGATCAGGTGCAGTTGCTTCTCGTGCACGACCGAGTAGGTGGTGATCGGCGCCCCACCCGGCCCGCTGATCGTGAACTCGAGCTTCTGTGGTTTGCCCGCCTCGAACAGTGTGGTGAGCGGCGTCACGGTGAGACCACCGCCACTCAGCGAGAGCCCGCCGACCGGGGCGCCGGTGCCGCCCGCGCCCACCGGGGCGGTGACACCGTGCGTGTGCGGCTGACTCTCGTCGAACGGGCTCGCCGACGGGGTGGACTGGGGAGTCGCGGCCGCCGGAGCGCCCGTCCCGCTGTTCAGACGGCCGAGACCGTAGCCGGCAAAAAGCACGACAATCAGCAGGGCCCCGATCGCGGCGAACCGGAAACCCGGGGTCGCCGGAGTCGCCCCATCCGCCTTCGAAAGTCCGAAAACCGGCTCCTCGGGCTCCTGGTCAGGCATCCGCGAGCTCGTAGCCGGCCTCGTCGACCGCCGCACGCACCGCCTCGTCGGAGAGAGGAGCGTCACTGGTCACCGTCACACCGCCGGAAGCGAGATCGACCTCCACGCCGGTGACTCCCGGCACAGCCGAGAGCTCCTGGGTGACCGACTGGACGCAGTGCGAGCAGGTCATGCCCTTCACGGTGAAAGTGCTGGTCACGGCCACAATAGGATCCCCTCAGCCCGGTCTGACTCATTGGTGAGCCTACCCGCCGCCCTCCCGGCCGATCCGGGATGTCGTACCTCGCGGTTAGCGTGCCGGGGTGAGCCGATACGAGATCCATCTGACGGTGTCCGCCGACGCCTCCGACGACCAGCTCCGGTCGTGGGCGACGAGCCGAGGCGTCAAATACACCCGGATCGTGCTCGAGCGCGGACAACACGCCAGCCAGCCGATGCTGAGCTGGCTATCCGACGGCACCCCGGCCTCCGCCGAGGCCGGTGCCCGGCGCACTGCCGCCGAACTCCGGTCGTCCGGTTTTACGGTCACGCGCCTCAAGGTGGAGGCCGCCGCCTCCGGTGACGAGGCGCCGAAGACCACGGCCGAGGCCGGCCTGCAGCCGGACCGCTACTTCGAGCATCACATCAAGCTGCTGCTCAACCCCGGGACAGACCTTGATCTGGTACGCGCGATCGCCGCGCGATACGACGGCCATCTGTCCCGGAACGCCCGGCGCGTGCGCGACGACGGTGTCCAGGAGCGGTTCGTGACGCAGCGCTGCTACCGGATCGGGCGGGCCGAGGCGGCTGCCGAGCTGGCGCGCCTGCTCGACGCTCTGACGGCCCCCGATGTGCCCTCGCCCTCCGCTTTATCCGCACCTCCTTCCACCGCGCCCTCGCACGTTGTTGGGCCCTCGCACGCCGCCGCGTCCTCGCACGCTGTTGGGCCCTCGCGCGTCGTTGCTTCCGGGGAGGGGTGGCTCGTCGCCGAGGTCGAGGAGGAGTGGGTGCTGGTCGACGACAACCCCGGCCTGGACGCGGGCTGGTTCGGATGAACGCTCATCGGGCCGCCCTCGACCATGTACTGACGTTGATCGCCGAGTCACGGTTCGCCGAGTGGCTGGTGCTGCGCGGCAGCATGACGATGCCGGCCTGGGTCGGCGACGCGGCCCGGCCGCCGGGCGACCTCGACTGGGTGGTCCGTTCGCCGTCGTTGACACCGCTGGACGATCTTGATCCGTATCCGTACTTCAACCGCCTCGCTCCCGTACAGCAGTGGCCGGAAGCCGCACACGGCGCCGTCCGCAACGAGATCTGGGAGTTCGAGGAGTTCGACACGGGTGGCCGGCAGGCCCGCCTGCCACCGGAGGGCCTGCACTGGGTGCCGGCCGCCGGCCTGGACAGTTTCGGCGAGGAACTGTGGGACGACCAGTTCGTGAGTCTCATCCGCCGGAACCCGCGCACCTCCGACGGCATCCAATTCGACGCCGATTCGATCGACTGCCGTCAGGACTGGGATTACGCGGAGTACGAACCGGGTGGCGAGAACGGCCGCCTCCGCTTCGCTCTCCCCTGGAAGTCACCGACCGGTGAGGAAGGCACGGTCCAGGTCGACCTGTCCTTCGGCGAACCCATGCCGGACACCCCGGTGTGCACCGCCGTGCCCCGGGCCGGGGGCCTGCCACCACTCGGACTGTGGACGGCCACCGCCCCGCTCTCGCTGGCCTGGAAACTGCATTGGCTCGCCGCCGACCAGCAGACACACGGAGAGTCGGCGATGAAGGATGTCTACGACGCCGTGCTCCTGGGCGAACTGGACGGCATGCGGCTGCGTCCCCGGCTACGTCGCTTGGCACTGGGCGCCGGCTCCTCGCCCGTGCGGGCCCTGCAGCCGTACCGCGACTCGGCGCCGGTCCGCACCTCCGCATCACCCGGTGATGGCCCGGCATCGCCGCCCGCTTACCGGAACGGGCCGAGCCCATTGGGGCAACCGCTCGACCCGGCATCGCCGCCCGCCTCCCGGAACGGGGCGAACCCGTTGGGGCAACCGCTCGACCCGGCATCGCCGGCCGACCCTCAGATGGGGCCGTACCCGTTGGCGCGACTGCTCCATCCCGCCGGGATCCGTCGGTGGGCGGTGTCCGGCACGGTTGCCGGCGCAGGCGATCCGGCGACCTGGCTGTCCCGCCTGGCGGCCGTGGCCACCACCCTGCTGTAGCCCCCCGTTACCGGTCACCGGCCGTCCCACCAGGTACAGCGAGCTGACCTTCCCCCAAGGCGCCCGGCGGCCGCTGTGGCACCATGCGACCGGCCCCTTACGGATACATGACGAAGGAGCAGCTGATGGAAGACCTGGCACGCGATGGGTACGCACTGACGGCGGACCCGAAACGCGTCGACTTCACCAGGGTGCACCGGTGGCTCGCCGACGAGTCCTACTGGGCGGCCGGTCGCTCGTACGACCTGGTGGCCCGGTCGATCGACGGTTCCCTCCCCTACTCGGTCTTCACCGCCGACGGTTCCGAGCAGGTGGCCTTCGCCCGCGCGGTGACCGACGGCGCGACTTTCGCCTGGATCTGCGACGTCTTCGTGGATCAGCATCACCGGGGTCGCGGCCTGGGTAAATGGGTGGTCGACACCATCGTCGCCGACCTCTCCGACCGTGGAATCCAGCGTTTCCTCCTGGCTACTCGCGACGCCCACGAGGTCTACCGTCGTTCCGGCTTCGAGAATCTGGCCGGCGCCCAGCGGTTCATGGAGATCGACCGCCGCCCCACCCGGAACGCCATCCTCGGCGCATCCTGACCGCCCGCTCCCGGGCACCGGACACGCCGCGGGCCGTGAGCCGTGGCCAGAAAGCCGTGGCCGGCCGTGAGCCGTGAGCCGGGTCCATAGAACGTGCGCCGTGGCTGGCGGGCCGTTAGCCGTGGCCGGCGGGCAGTGAGCCGTGAGCCGGGGGCCCATAGGCAGTGAGCCGTGGCCGGCGGGCAGTGAACCCGGGCCGTGAGCCGGGGCCATAGGCCGTGGGCCACGGGCCGCCGAGGTGCGGCCGCGGCTTGTAGGCAGCGGCCGCAGGCTTTGAAGCCGCCGGGCCCAGAAGGCCCGGGCTCGAATGGGCAGCGATCGCGGACCTCATGGGCGGCGGCAGCGGGCTACCCGCGAGGAGTCAGCCCGCGACGGCAAGGGTCAGCGGGAGAACACCTGGGGCGCCGGCACGGCGAAGAGCCCGACCGGCCAGCGCGAGTGTCCACCCGGAGTCGGCGAGGTCGTCGACCAGCAGGACCGGACCGGCCAACTGGGACAACTCGGCCGCCAGCGGCGCCGGAACCACGAAGGCGTCGTGCAGGGCCCTGACCCGCTGCGCACTGTTTCCCCGATGTGCGCCGGTCGTGAGGCCGCCGAGAGATTCGGCCGGCTCAAGACTGCCCAGCATCGGAAGCCGGCCCACCGTGGCGATGTGCTCCGCCAGGCTGTGGATAAGTTGTGGATGACGCTGTGAACAAACCGCCGCGACGGCAGCGGGACGCTCCTTCCAAGCGTCGTCTCCCCTGGCCCAGGCCTTGAGTACCTCGATCACGGCGGCGGCCAGGTCGTCCGGGAGCGGGGCGTCCGGAGACTCCGGCGAAACTGCGGCGCGCAGCCGGTTGCCCCAGCCGAGGTCCGAGAGGCGGCCGACGGCTCGGCCCGGTTCGATCTGCTCGGCGGGCGCGATCCGCCCCTTGAGCGTGAGGCCGACGGCAGCCAGGCCGGTGGGCCACATCTTCTTCGGGGCGATCTCCGTGCCGGGGCGCCCCAGGAAGGCATCAGCCGCGGCCAGCGAGACCGCCGACACCTCGGCATCGAACAGGGAGCCGGCACAGTTGTCGCAACGGCCGCACGGAACCGCCTCGGGGTCGTCGAGGCATCGGCGGAGGAACTCCATCCGGCAGGTCGAGGTCACCGCGTACTCGATCATGGTTTTCTGCTCCGCCTCGCGTGCCTCGGCGACACGCCGGAGCCTGGCCTCGTCATAGGTCCACGGCTCACCGGTGGCCAGCCAGCCGCCGCGTGTCCGGCGCACCGCGCCGTCGACGTCGAGGACCTTGAGCATCAGTTCCAGTCTGGTGCGCCGGAGATCGACCAGCGGCTCCAGCGCTTGAGTGGACATCGGCTGGTCCGCGGAGAGCCTGGACAGCACCGCACGCACCTGGTCCTCCGGAGGAAAGGCGAGAGAGGCGAAATAACGCCAGATCGCGGCGTCCTCCGGCCCCGGCAGCAGAACCACTTCGGCGTGCTCGACCGCACGGCCGGCCCGGCCGACCTGCTGGTAGTAGGCGATCGGCGAGGGCGGTGCGCCGAGGTGCACGACAAATCCGAGGTCGGGCTTGTCGAACCCCATACCGAGGGCCGATGTCGCCACCAGCGCCTTGATCTTGTTGGTCAGCAGGTCCTGCTCCGCCGCGCGGCGCTCCGCGTCCTCCACCTGTCCGGTGTAGGAGGCCACCTCGAACCCGCGGGAGCGCAGGAAGTCGGCGGTTTCGGTGGCTGCGGCGACGGTAAGGGTGTACACGATGCCGGATCCCGGCAGCCGCTCCAGGTTGTCGGCCAGCCAGGCGAGGCGATGAGCCGGATTCTCCAGGCGCAGGGCGGCCAGGCGCAGCGAGTCACGCTCGAGCGGGCCGCGCAGGACGAGGGCGTCACCGAGCTGATCGGCGACGTCGGCGGTCACCCGGGCGTTGGCGGTGGCGGTGGTGGCGAGCACCGGGGTACGCGCGGGAAGCCCCGCTAGGAATGTGCGCAGACGCCGGTAGTCGGGGCGGAAGTCGTGACCCCAGTCGGAGACGCAGTGCGCCTCGTCGACCACGAGCAGTCCGGTGCTCCCGGCGAGCCCGGGCAGCACGTTGTCACGGAAGTCGGGGTTGTTCAGCCGCTCCGGGCTGATCAGGAGAACATCGACCTCACCGGCCCGGATCTCCTGCTCGATCAGCGACCACTCGTCAAGGTTCGCCGAGTTGATGGTGCGGGCCTGAATACCTGCACGTGCCGCCGAATCGACCTGGTTACGCATGAGGGCCAGCAGAGGCGACACGATGACCGTCGGACCGGCCGGTGGGTCACCGGGCTCGGCCGTGACCCCGGATCGGAGCAGCGCCGTGGCCACGAAGTAGACCGCCGACTTTCCCCAGCCAGTGCGCTGCACACAGAGCACGCGCCGCCGGTCCACGGTGAGGGCCTCGATCGCCCGCCACTGGTCCTCACGGAGAACGGCGTGCTCCCCGGCGAGCCGCCGTAGCACCTCCTCGGCCCGCTCCCGTACCACCGCTCGTTCGGCTGCCGTTCGCGTCGTATCAGTCACCCGGCATGTCTATCAGCCCGCGCCGGCCCGCCCGGAGTTATCCACACTCGGGAGTTGTCCACAGGCCGGCGGAACGATTCGAGCGGCCGGAGACGCAGATCGGCCATGCTCCCTCCGTCCAGCGGGATCGGAGTCCGGGAGGTCGATGTGCAAGCGTCATACAGGTGGACGGCTCGACGATCCGGACCTCGGACCGGTGGCAAACCGGCCGCACGCACCGTTCCGGCGCGAAACGGCGTCAGGCCCGCGGAGGCCGGACCACGGCCACCACCATGCGGGCCGGTCGCTGACCGGCCCTACAGAGCGGCCGCCCTCCTGGCTACAGGTCAGCGGTCGCACTCCGGATCGGTGGCACCCCGGTCCGGTGGCAGTCGCCATCCGGACGGGTGGCAGCCGGGCGGGTGCCACCCCGGACGGGCGGCAACCCGGCAACCGGGGTGGCACTCGGGGCGGCTCTCCCTCGCGACGGCCAGCACTCCGCTGAGGTCGCGGCACCAGCTACTTCCCCGCATGAGCGATGCCGGGCGCACCGAGGTGGAAGCCTTCGGCGAACCCGGCGAACTGCCGCCACATGAATGGAACGCTCAGGAACATGACCAAGACGATCGCTGAGAAGCTGCTGATCAAGCCGAACTCGACCGTGTGGCTGAACGAACCGGCCCGGCTCCCGCTGCTCACACCGATGCCGGAGGGGGTACGGGAGACCGGCACCCTGGCCACCGCAAGCACCGCCGTGGTGTTCGTCGAGGACGCGGACGGTGTACGCGACCAGCTGGAACAACATCGCGCCGACCTCGACAAGCCCGCGGCGTTCTGGATCGCCTATCCGAAGGGCAACAAGGCCGATGTCAATCGGGACTCGCTCTGGCAGATCGTCGCCGATTTCGACATGCGCCCGTGCGGGCAGGTCGCGATCGACGAACGGTGGTCGGGCCTGCGATTCCGCGCCAACCGGCCTGGCGAGGGCCCCTTCACCGGCGGCGCGGAATGAGCCCGTCGAAGTGCCGGCGCCACGCCCCCGGCGGCGCGGAAACAGCCCGTCGAAGTGCCGGCGCCACGCCCCCGGCGGCGCGGAAACAGCCCGTCGAAGTGCCGGCGCCACGCCACCGGCGGCGCGGGAATGAGCCCGGGCCGACTCCCCGCGCCGTTTCAACCGCGGGGCGCAACGGGGCCGGCCGCATCCCCGGACGGTGTCGTCGGCGGGATCAGCGGCCGAGGACGGAGCCGCCGTTGACGTTGATGATCTGGCCGGTCACGAAGCCGCCGCCCGGGCCGACCAGCCACCGGATCGCTTCGGCGATGTCGTCCGGAGTGCCGGCACGCTTCAGAACGCTGGCATCGACGCGCTTCTGGTGGCCCTCCGGAGTCATACGGCCGGCGAAGAACTCGCTGTCGGTCACATATCCGGGGGCGATGACATTCGCCGTGATGCCCTCAGCGCCGAGTGACGTGGCCAGGTCCAGTCCATAGCCGTGCAGGGCCGCCTTGGCCGCGGAGTAGGGGCCACCGCCGCCTCGCTGGGCCGCGATCGAGCTGGTCAGGATGATTTTGCCGCCGGGACGGCGCAGATGCGGAAGGAGGGCTGTGGTCATCAGAACCGCGGAGAGGACGTTCGAGTCGAGATTCGCCCGCCAGCGGCCGGCCACCTCGGCGAGGGTGCTGTCGTCGCCGCCGATGTACGCCCCGGCGTTGTTGACCAGCACGTCGAGGGGGCGGCCGGCCACAGCCTCGACCACGGCCGGAACCTGGGCCGGATCGGTCACGTCGGCGCTCACCGCAGTGGCCTGCGGACCGATCCACTTCACCGCGTCGGCGAGCACCTCGGCGCGGCGGCCCACGATGATCACGTCGAAGCCCTCGCCGGCGAGCATGCCGGCCGTCGCCCTGCCGATCCCGGTTCCGCCGCCGGTCACCACTGCGAGTCTTGTCATGGCTTCGACCCTATCGACGGATCAGTCGCCCGGTAGGCCAAGTCGTCCCCAGTCAGCTGGCTTCGCCGTGCGCTGCCTGCAAGAGGGTCGGCGGGTGCGGCGGGTTCCGGACGGAAGAGCGGTTCACAGTGCCTGCAAGGAGCCCGTCGATCGGTTGGAAACGGACAGCCGCCGACCAGGGTGAGACGTTCCGGTACGACCGTCCGACGTGCCGGCAGCAGCACCCGCACGGCTCTCGGCCTGCCGGGTGCCGGCAGCACCAGGACGGCTCTCGGCGTGATCGGTGCCGGCGGCCGGACGGCTGCCGGCACGGCTGGAGCCGGTGCGGGTGGTACCGCCCAGCACCTCGGCGCGACACGGCCGGCCGTTGAGGGCGAAGGCGAGGGGCAACGGGTTCCGGTCGCGGTATCCGCCGTGCAGAGTCACCGCACGGGAGCGGCCACGGCCGTTCACCACTACGTGACGGCCCTCCTGAGCTACCGCTCTGGGTGTGGCTGCGAGGCGCTGCGTGCCGGGGTAGGCGAACTCGACCCGCCAGTCGGACGTCTCGGAGGTCGTCACGCTGAGCCGGGCCTCGAAGTGCGAGCCCGAGTCCCGGCGGATCTGATAGCGGACGGTGCAGCGAGCCCGGTCCGAGCCGGCGGCCGCGGTTCCGGCACCTGACCCGTGACTCGCGCCGGCCACGGTTGTCCCGGTGCGATCGTGGTCGACGGCCTGGCGCTGGGCGGTCCAGCTCACTGCCGTCGCGGTGAGCAGGGTCAGGGTGGCCAGGGCGGCGATCGCGGGCATCCGGGTACGGCCACCCTGGAGGTGCCGCGCGGAGAGCACATCAACACGGCGACGACCGGCGATGAAGAGACCACCGCCCAGCGGGCGAACGGCACCCAGGTGCAGGACTGATCCGAGGCGGAGGCCGGCTCGTAGACGTACGGTCGTAAGCGCGTTCGCGGGGCGATCAAGGCAGGCACGCACCACCCGCCGCAAGCCCGTGCTTCTTCCCGGGGACGCCGGTACCGAAGCGACCGCCCTCGCTGCCGGCACCGCAAGAGGTTCGCCGGCCCGTAGCGGCGGGATGATCGGGCGCACCCCGACGGTTGCGGCGAGGGCTCTGGCAACCTCGGCGGCGTCGGGCCGGTCGGGCGGCTGTTTCGCCAGGCAACGCAGACACAGATCGGCGACGGCGGCCGGCATTCCGGCCAGCTCCGGGATCGGGTCGGGGTCGGCGTACAGATGGGCGCGCAGAGCTTCGGCGGTGTTCGCGGCGGGCCACGGCATCCGGCCGGTGAGGGCACGGTAGAGCAGCAGGCCGAGGCCGTACACGTCGGTGGCCGGTGAGACCACCGCACCGCTGAGGCGTTCCGGGGCCAGATATGCCGGAGTGCCGAGCAGACTGCCGTCGGCGGCGGCGTCCCGCTGGCCCACGACGGCGGAGATCCCGAAGTCGACGATCTTGGCGCCGGAGCCGGTCAGCATCACGTTCGCCGGGGTGATGTCGCGATGTACCAGACCGCGTGCGTGGGCGGTGGCCAGCGCGGATGCGATCTCGGCGGCGATCATGACGGCTTCCCGCCAGTCGAGGGAACCCTGCCTGCCGAGCCTGGCTCCGATGGACTCGCCGTCGTTCAGCTCCATCACCACATACGGAACGGTCAGCCGGTCCGAGATCGGGGCCTCGCCGAAGTCGTGGATGCCGGTGATGTGCGGATGGCAGAGGCGGGCCGCGGCCAGCGCCTCCTGGCGGAGCCGGTCCCGGAACGTACGGTCCTCGGCGAGCCGGGGCGAGAGGACCTTCACCGCGACGTCGCGACCGAGGATCTCGTCGTAGCCCCGCCAGACGACCGACATGCCGCCGGTTCCCAGCTTCTCGACCAGGCGGTACCGGCCGGCGAGACGGAGCGAGCCAGCCTGACCGTTTCGCTCCGTACGCCCCATGCGCCGATTCTCGCCCGAGGGGCTCATCGCCCGTTGCCGCACTCCGAAACCCATCCGAAACCGTGCCCGGACAGGCCGGGCAACAACGAAGAACGGCCGGGGAACAGCGAAGAACAGTCGGCGAGGACGGAAGAACCCGGACTGCCGACAGCGATGTGAACCAGAAAGGCAGGACGGCAGGCGGAAAACACCAGCCGGCGAGGACGGCGGGCGGAAGAGGTCAGCCGGCGAGGAGCTGGTCGACGGGGGCGTAGTCGTCGGTGAGGACGCGGGCGTCGTCGATGAAGGCCGCCAGTTCGGGGCCGGCCAGCAGGCTTGCGGGGGCCTTGAGTGCACCGAGCAACGGCCGCACCGCGTCGAGCGGCAGTGGGGACTCGGAGGCGAGGATGACGAAGTTGGAGCCGCGTTCGCCCGCGATGGCGTCCGGTGGAGCGATCAGCGCGACGTGCGGGAACGCGGCGGCGACGGTGGCCAGTTCGGCGCGGATGAAGCGGTTCGGCGGGTAGTCGATCACGTTCTGGGCGTAGACGCCGCCGGGGCGCAGGACCCGGGCGACGTCCGCGGCCATCTCGCGCGTGGCCAGGTGCCAGGGGACCACCAGGTGTCCGAAGGCGTCGCCGACGATGAGGTCTGCGGAGCCGGCCGGGCGGGCGGCCAGGCGGACTCGGGCGTCGCCGACCTCGACGCGCAGGTCGGGACCGGGTTTCAGGCCGAGGCTCCGCCGGTCCAGGTCGACGAGGCCGCCGTCGAGTTCGAGGACCAGCTGGTTGCTGCCGGGACGGGTGGCGCGCAGGTAGTTGGGCACGGTGAAACCGCCGCCGCCCAGGTGCACGGCGTCGACCGGGCTTCCGGCAGGGGCCAGTACGTCAGCGACCGCACCGATCCACTGGACGTACTCGAATTCGAGGTGGGCGGGGTCGTTCAGATCGACATACGAGTGCCTCGCCGAGTTGAGCACCAGGGTGCGCCCGCCGTCCCTGGCCGGGTCGTCGACGACGGTCGCGCAGTGGTAGGCGGTCTCCACGTCGCATGGGGTGGGTGCGGCGGTACCGAGGCCGGCGCCGACGAGGCCGACCACGGCCAGTGAGGCCCGCATCCGGGACGTGCCGGGCAGTTCGCGGCGCATCCACCAGCCGAGCGCTCCGCCGGCGAGGGCCAGCAGCACGGCCAGGCTCAGGATGATCACGCTACTCGGCATGGCCGCGACGAAGACGAAACCGGTCACCAGGGTGGCGGTGATCGCGCCGAGGGTGCCGATGCTCGACAGCCGGCCGACCACGGAACCGGCCTGCCGCAGGTCGGCGAGCTGCAGTTTCACTACCATCGGCGGGATCGTGGAGAGCACCAGGGCGGGCAGGAAGATGGCCAGGGCGGCCAGCAGGAGCACGGCGGGGGCGGCACCGCCGCGCAGCAGCTCACCACCCCAGCGGACCAGCGGCAGGGTGACGGCCGTGCCGATGGCGCCGAGGATCAGTGCCGGCGCGAGGAGGGTGCGCGGGTCGAAACGGTCGGCGAGGCGCCCGCCGATCCAGGCCCCGTAGGCGATGGCGGCCAGTGCGACGCCGATGACCGAGCTGCTGACCTGGAGGGTCACCCCTACGTACGGGCCGACCAGCCGTAGCGCGACGATCTCCAGAACGAGGACTGCTCCACTGGCTCCGAAGGCCAGAGCGGTGGCCAGGGCCGATGGCAGGGCGCGCGGCTTCGTCTCCACGCCGGGATGGTACCGGCGTCAAGCTGCGAGTTCGCTGAAGCTCTAGAGCATGGAGAGGTGTACGTGGTTGGTGTGCACCGCCGCCGGGCCGCCACTGGCGCTGTAGGCACGCCAGCCGGTACTCGGTTGCCAGATCTGCCGGTACCAGATCACGTACATCACACCGAGTTTGTCGGCGTTCTTGACGTAGAAGGCGGCGAGCCGGTCACCGTACGTCTTGTCGCCCCCGGTGGCCGCCGCGTTCTCGAAACCGCCCGCCGCGGCCGAATGGTCGCAGGCCCGGCCCTTCGGGTGTTCGCCGGATGCGCGCTGGCTGAAGCAGACCGTGTACCGCTTGAAGCCGGCCGCCTCCGCCTGCTGGAAGGCGTGCAGCGTGCGCGGGGTGATGCAGCCGTCCGACGTCGGGTCCTTGACGGTGCAGGACTCCTTCGGCCATGAGCCGTCGGAGTTGCGGGGCGCCGGTTTCGCGGCGGCCGAGTTCGGGTCGACGAAACCGCCGGCCGCGCCACCGCCGACCTCGGCGAGGGCCACCTCGGCTTCCCGCTTCTTCTTGGCCATCACGTTGACCTGGCGCTGCTGCTCCTGGATCTCGGCTTCCAGGGCGGTCTTGGCCTTCTTGCCGGTCTCGACCTGCTCGCGGTACTCGGCGAGGGTGCCGCTGTCCATCCTGGCCAGCGCGTCGAGGCTCTCCAGGCGTTCCATGAAGTTGTTCGGCGAGGCGCTGCTGAGCAGCAGGTTGATGGTGTTGACCCGGCCCATCTGGTAGACGCGGCCGGCGACCTCGTTGACCTGGGTGGTCAGGGCGGCCGCATTGGTCTCCGAGTTCTTCAGGGCCTCGGTGAGCTGTTTCTGCCGCTTCTTGGAGTTGGCCAGCTTGGTCTTCGCCGTGTCGTACCCCTTGGCGGCGCTTTCCAGCGCCGCGCGCAGCTTCTTGCTGCCGCCCTCGGGGTCGGCGGCAGCCGGGGACGCGGGCGCGACGAGCACCAGCGCGAAGGCTGCCGCGAGGAACGCGAGAAAGGCGGTGCACCGGCGCGGAAAACTGGCCGCCACAGATAACCTCCAAGTCGTGAGCGCCGGTACTTTACCGTGTCGGAGCAGGCGAAAGGGAGATCGATCAGGTGGCCGAGTATCCACCGTCGACGAAGAGCGTCTGTCCGGTGACCGCCTGGC
Source organism: Actinoplanes sp. NPDC023801 (assembly GCF_040639655.1). Classification (NCBI taxonomy): domain Bacteria; kingdom Bacillati; phylum Actinomycetota; class Actinomycetes; order Micromonosporales; family Micromonosporaceae; genus Actinoplanes; species Actinoplanes sp. NPDC023801. Next base: position 233,792 of record NZ_JBFAAI010000008.1, read on the forward strand.
TCGCATCACTCGCCAAAAAGACGACACACCCGGCAAAATCTGCCGGGATACCGTTGCGACCGATCATCGTACGTCCCGCGTGCGCCGCCACTTTCGTGGGATCGGCGAAAACGGGCTCGGTGAGGGGCGTGTGCACAACTCCGGGCGCGATCGCGTTGCTGGTCACGCCGTGCCTGGACCAGGCCTCGGCCTGGGAGCGGGTGAGCCCGACCAGCCCGGCCTTGGCGGCACCGTAGGCCCCGCTGTTGCCGTAGGCGCGGAACGCCTGCTGGGAGACGACGTTGATGATCCGGCCGCGGCCGCGCCGTGCCATCGCCGGAGCGAACGCCTGCCCGAGCAGGAACGGCGCTGTCAGGTTGGCGGCGAGGGTGACGTCCCAGACGTCGTCGCTGAGCTCGTCGAGCGGCGGGCGCAGGTTGACGGCCGCCGAGTTGACCAGGACGTCCGGTTCGCCGTACCCATCAATGATCTTGGTGATGACCGCCTTGACAGCCTCGCGCCCGGCGAGATCCGCGGAGATCGCGTCCGCCTCGGCGCCGTGCCCGCGCAACTCGGCGACCACCTCGGCCATCGGTCCCTCACGCCGGGCCACCACGAGCACCCGGGCTCCGGCGCGCCCCAGGGCCAGCGCCATCGCGCGCCCGATGCCGGAGCTGCCCCCGGTCACCACCGCCAGCCGTCCGCGCAGCCCGAACAGATCATCGAGGTACGACGTCATGCCCGAACCCTAACGCCGTGGCGTGCCGGACGATCACCCGGCGTCGGGCGCACCGGACGGGAAGAGGGTGGAGTGCACGCTGTGCCAGATGTCCTCGTTCGCGGCGGCCAGCAGGCCTCGCTGATTCCCGGTCGGCCGGTGCTCGGTGCCGTCGAGGTGGCGCACCACCCCACCGGCCTCGCGGACGATCAGGGCGCCCGGTACGTGGTCCCACGGCAGGATCCGCCAGAACATCGCGAACTGCTGCTCGTCGACGGCGATCGCCGGGTACTCGTATCCCGCGCAGTGCCGCCCCGTGGTGTGACCGCCCAGCCGTCCGGCGTTGGCGTGCACCTGTTCGCGCAGGTCGTCCGGGAAGTACTTGTGGGCGATCACGCCGTGCAGCCCGGCCGCGCCCGGGTCGTCGGTGCGTGCCTTGATCCGCTCGCCGTCGCGGTAGGCGCCGGCACCCAGCTCGGCGACGGTGAGGCGGTCGGCGACCACGTCGAGGATCCACGCGGCCGTCGTCTCACCGTCACGGACCAGCGCGACCATGACGCAGAACGGGGTCCGGCCGGAGGCGAAGTTGTTGGTGCCGTCGACCGGGTCGACCACCCAGACCGAGCCGCTGCCACCGAGCCGGTCACCCACGCTGGGATCGGCCGCGACCGCCTCCTCACCGACCACGACCGAGCCGGGCAGCAGCGCGGTCAGCCCTCGGGTCAGTGCCCGCTCGGACTCCTGGTCGGCGATGGTGACCAGATCACCCGGTGCCTTCTGGTGCACCTCGTCGGCGGACAGCCGCCGGAAACGCGGCAGCACCACGGTGTGGGCCACCTCACGGACCAGCTCGGCGACCTGGTCGAGAACCCGATCAGGCACGCGGCGGCAACTTCACGACGCTGACGAAGAACTCGTCGATCTGCCGTATCACGGCGATGAACCGCTCGAAGTCGACCGGTTTGGTCACGTACGCGTTGGCGTGCAGCTGGTAGCTGCGCAGGATGTCCTCGTCGGCGGACGAGGTGGTGAGCACCACGACCGGGATGCGGCCCAGATCGTCGTCCTTCTTGATCTCGGCGAGCACCTCGCGGCCGTCGCGCTTCGGCAGGTTGAGGTCGAGGAGGATCAGGTCGGGCCGGACCGCCTCCGAGTACTGTCCCTCGCGCCGCAGGTAGGCGAGGGCCTCGGCGCCGTCGGAGACGACGTTCAGCCGGTTGCGGACCTTGTGTTCCTCGAACGCCTCCTGCGTCATCAGCACGTCGCCGGGATCGTCCTCGACCAGCAGCACCTCGATCGGGGTGCCGTTCGCCCGTTCCATGCTCACGCGGTGGCCTCCTCAGTCTCGGCCGGATCCGGCTCCTCGGCACCCGGTAGCACCGGAAGGGTGAACCAGATCGACGCGCCCTCGGGCACATCGACGTCCAGCCAGATCCGACCGCCATGGTATTCGACGATCTTCTTGACGATCGCGAGTCCGATGCCGGTCCCCTCGTAGGCGTCACGCGCGTGCAACCGCTGGAAGATCACGAAGACCTTGTCGGCGAACTCGGCCTCGATCCCGATGCCGTTGTCGCGTACGTTGATGCGCCATTCCCGGTCCTCCCGGGACGCGCTGATCGTGATGACCGGCGGCACGTCCGGGCGGCGGAACTTGAGCGAGTTGCCGACCAGGTTCACGAACAGTGTGGTGAGCAGCGGTTCCTCACCCTCCACCGTGGGCAGATCGGACCAGTTGACCTCGGCCTGGTCCCCGGCACGCGCCTCCAGCTGGGACTGCACGTCACCGAGGACCTTGTTGAGGTCGACGTCGGTGAACCCGGTGGTGAGCCGGCCGATCCGGGAGAACGCGAGCAGGTCGTTGATGAGCCGCTGCATGCGCTGGGCTCCGTCGACCGCGAAGCTGATGTACTGGTCGGCGCGTTCGTCCAGCTCGCCGGCGTACCGGCGCTGCAGCAGCTGGCAGAAGCTGGCCACCTTGCGCAGCGGCTCCTGCAGGTCGTGCGAGGCGACGTAGGCGAACTGCTCCAAATCGCGATTGGACCGCGTGAGTTCCTCGGCCTGCGACTGGAGCTGCTGGTTGATCCACTCGACCTGCTGGCGCGCGCCGCGTACCTCGCGCAGCTCGCTGGCGATCTGCTGACGCATCCGGTCCACGTCCTCGGCGAGCCCGATGAGATCCGGTGAGCCGTACGAGCTGGTGTCGATGTGCCGGTCGTAGTCCCCTGCCGCCACCTGCCGCACCTGGTCGGCCAGGTGGGTGATCGGACGGCTGACCAGCCGGTCCAGCAGGATCAGCAGCAGCACGCCGGTGACCAGGATGACGATCGCCGCGGCGATCTCGACGGCCACCAGGTTGCCGCTGGAACTCTGGGCCGCCGCCGCAGAAGCGTCGCGCAGCGCACGGATGTCCCGGTGCAGCGTGTCGGCTGCCCCCCGGATCCGGTCGAACTCGCGCGTGTCGATAGCTTCGATCCGCTGCTGGGCCGCCTGGGTACCTTGGGTGCGAACCGTCTCCAGGATCGGCTCCGCCACATCGGCCCGCCACTTCGCGGCGAGCTGCTCGACCTGGGCGAGGGAGGCGCGGACCTGCCGGTCTCCGGGCCGCAGCAGGCTCCTGATCTCGGCGATCCGCTGCTGCTCGGCCACGATGCCGTTCTCGTACGGCGCCAGGTTCCTCAGCTTCCCGGTGATGGCATAGCCCCGGACGCCGGTCTCCTGGTCGACGAGCGCTGTGCTCAGGTCCTGCCCGGCCACGCGCATCGGGCCGCCCCGGTCGAGAACGTCGTCAACCGCGTTGTTCGCGTCGGCCGCCGCGATGGCGGCGATTACGCCGAGGCCGCCGAGCAGCAGACCGGCGGCGAGGCAGAGTGCGAAGATCCGTCCGCGGAGCGTCCAGCCGCGGGTGCTGAACCGGCTCACCGGCCACCGCCCCGCGAGATCAGCAGCATCGCGACGTCGTCGGCGAGCGGGCCGCCGTTGTCCCGGTCGGCACGCGACACCAGCCACTGCGGCAGCTCGGGCAGCGGCAGTTCACGGGCGTCCGGCTCGTCGAGGAGTTTGCACAGGCCGTCAACGTCGAGTCGTTCCTGGCCCGCGCCGGTCCGTCCCTCGATCAATCCGTCCGTGTACATCAACAGGGACCAGTCATGTCCGTTGAACTCCAACTCGGTCGCCGGGGTGGGTGTGGGACGTACCCCCAGCACGATCCCGGTACGCACGGCGACCGGCGCGGCCCGTCCGCCGGAGAGGACCAGCGGCGGCGGGTGGCCGGCCACCCGCACGGTGGCCCGGTTGGCCGGCAGGTCGACGACCGCCGACGCGACCGTGGCGAAGACCTCGCGGGCTTTGCGCTCCGACATCAGCACCTGCTCGAGCGAGGACAAGATATGGTCCTCGGGCACCCCGGCGAGCACCAGTGCACGCCAGGCGACCCGGAGCTCGACCCCGAGAGCCGCCTCGTCCACACCGTGCCCGCACACGTCACCGACGATCACGTGGAGCCGGTCGTCGCCGACCTGCACCACGTCGTAGAAGTCACCGCCGAGCACGCCCATGGCCCGGCCGGAACGGTAGAACGGCTCCACGGCCAGCCCGAAGTCGTCCCGCTTGAGCGGTTTCGGCAGCAGGCCCCGCTCCAGCCGGGCGGACTCGGCCTCCCGGAGCTCCGCCTCGCGCAACCGGCGGGCGTTCTCGTCGGCGCGTTTCCGCTCGACCGCGTACCGCAGCGACCGGATCAGTAGAACCCCGTCGACCTGCCCCTTGACCAGGTAGTCCTGGGCACCCTCGGCGACCGCCTGCACGCCGAGGTGCTCGTCGGAACGCCCGGTCAGCACGCAGACGGCGGCACTGCCGGCGAGCGACAGCAGCTTCCGGAGCCCGTCGATGCCCTCGGCGTCCGGCAGGCCCAGGTCGAGAAGCACGCACTCGACGCCGGTGAGCAGCCCGCCGGCCTCACGCAGGCTGGTGGCGACGGTCAGGTCGAACGGCGCGCCGGCCTCGGTGAGGAGCTCACGGACGAGGAAGGCGTCACCCTCGTCGTCCTCGACGAGCAGGATCCGCAACCGTTCCAGCTGCTCAGTCGCGTATCTGCGGGGCGCGAGCGACCGCTCCGTCATTCCGATTCCCCACTCGACGCATAGGTGACCCGCAAATCGTGTACCACTCGGCTCCGCTGCACAACTTCCGTCATCCGCGCTTGCCTGTCGTGTTCTCCCGGTCCGTGCTCCACCGTGATCCAGTTGATCATGACGGGGGATCGTCACCGGCAGCGGCCACCCGGCGCGCGTGTTCGGCGATCACCTGTCCGAGGATGCCGTGCAGCTGCCCGCAGTCCCGGCAGTGCAGGTTCTCGTCGAGGTGCCGGCCCCCGCAGTTGCTGCAGTTGCCGCGGTCCTCCGGGTCCCGATAGGACTCGAGCGCCCGGCACATCGCCCGGATCACGTGGTCACTGAAGGTGAACACGTCCTCGCCGAACGCGGTGCGCACGCCGATGACGGCAACGGGATCCGCGTCCGGATGCGGGTTGTACGGCGACACCCGGTCGATGAACTCCGCGATGACGGCGGCTGGGTCAAGCGGCGTAGTCACGCGGACAACGCTATTGCACGCGCCAATGGATCTTCGGGCTACCCGCCGGGCGTGCCCGGACTGTTAGATGATGCCCATGCGTGACTCAGCTCTCACCCGGCCGGCTCGCCGAGGCCTCGCGGCCGCCGCTGTCCTGGCCTTTCTGACGCTGGCCGGGTTCGCCGGGATCCGGTCGATCCAGCCGCCGGCGGCGCGTGCGGAGACGGCGCCGGCGGGCGAGTTCAGTGCTGGAAGGGCTTTTCAGACGGTACGTACCATCGCGTCCACACCGCACCCGGCGGGAAGCGTGGCCAACGATCGGGTACGCGAGCACCTGATCTCGTCCTTGACCTCCCTGGGCCTTTCCCCCGAGGTGCAGGACGTGGTGTCCGAGCAGGGTGCCGGCCTGTCGTCGTCGGCGGGCGGCGCCGGGCTGGCCCGGGTCCGCAACGTGGTCACGGTGATCCCGGGCACGGCGTCGACCGGACGGGTGTTCCTGGTCGCGCACTACGACTCGGCACAGGTCGCGCCGGGCGCCAACGACGACGGCGCCGGCACGTCGACGATCCTGGAGACGGCACGGGCGCTGACCTCCGGCGAGCGGCCACGCAACGACATCGTGCTGGTACTGACCGACGCCGAGGAGGCCTGCCTGTGCGGGGCCAAGGCGTTCGTCGAGCAGCATCCGCTGGCCCGTGACGGCGGCGTGGTGCTGAACCTGGAGGCCCGCGGCAGCCGCGGTCCGGCGATCATGTTCGAGACGTCCACCGGCAACGCACGGCTGGTGGAGACGTACGCGAAGGTGCCGTACCCGGTCGGTACGTCGTTCGCGGTCGAGATCTACCGGTTGCTGCCGAACGACACCGACTTCACCCCGTTCCGGGAGTCCGACTCGTTCCAGGGGCTGAACACCGCCTACATCGACGGGGCGGCGGTCTATCACGCGCCGACCGACCGGCCCGAGACGATGGACCGGGACAGCCTGCAGCACCACGGCGACAACGCGCTGGCCCTGGCCCGCGAGTTCGGCGCCCTGGACCTGGGCGGGCTGCAGCGGGGCGGCGACGCGACGTACTTCCCCGTGCCGGGCCTGCTGGTGCGGTACCCGGGTGAGCTGGTGTGGCCGCTGGCGGTGCTCGCCCTGGTCGCGGTGGTCGCGCTGGGCTGGATGGTGCGGCGGCGCCTGTTCGCCGGGATCGCTCTGGCGGTGCTCCCGATCGTGGCCGCCCCGCTCCTGGCCCAGGGGTTGTGGGCGCTGCTGGTGCTGGTCCGGCCGGAGTACGGCGGGATGCCGATCGACCCGTACCGTCCGATGTGGTATCGCCAGGCGGTGATCGCCCTGGCCGTCGCCGTCGTCCTGCTCTGGTACGCCCTCCTGCGCCGCCGGATCGGACCGGCCGCCCTGGCCGTGGGCGGTCTCACGTGGCTCGCCGTGTTCGGGATCGTGCTGGCGGCGTTCACCCCCGGCGGCTCATACCTGGCCGCGCTGCCGGCTCTGGCCGTCGCGGTCTCCGCCCTGGTCGCGACCCGCGTCCGCCCCTGGCTCGCGGTGGCCGTCCTGATCGCCGGCGCCGTGGTTCCGGTGGTCGTCCTGCTGCCGACCGTGCTGATGCTCTTCCCGGCGCTCGGCATGCCGATGGCCGGGGTAGGCGCGTTCCTGACCGTGCTCCTCGGGCTGGCGCTGCTGCCGGTGATCGACCTGATTCATCCGGCGCCGAGTGGCGCCCGCGGCATGGAGGCGGCGCGGGACCGGCGGCGCGGCGCGCTGCCCGGCCTGGCCGCGGTCGTCGCGGTGATCGCCTGCACGGCGACCGGTCTGGCCGTCGACCGGTTCGACGAGGAGCATCCGTCGCTCACCCATCTGATGTACGCGCTGGACGCCGACAACGGCACGGCACGCTGGCTGAGCGAGGAGACCGAACCCCAGGAGTGGACCGCGTCGTACGTCTCCGGAACGCCGGTGGCAGTCACCGGCACACTTCCGGCGTTCGGTGCGGAGGAGCTGCTCACCGGTCCGGCACCGGCCGCGACGCTGCCGGCTCCCGCGCTGACCCTGCAGTCCGAGACCGTCACCGGCGACCAGCGGACCATGCGGCTGCTGCTCGACCCGCAGCGGACGGTCCGGTTCACCACGCTGCACGTGTCGGCCGAGGTCGTCTCGGCGTCGGTCGGCGGTCGTACGCTCGAGGGCGGACCGGCCGGATGGGGCATGGTCTTCCACGCGCCTCCGGAGACGGGCGTGGAGATCACCCTCACCGTCCGCCAGACCGGCCGTGTCACCTTCCGGGCCATGGACGGCAGCGACGACCTGTCAGCGGTGCCGGGGTTCCGGCCTCGGCCCGCCGGGGTCGGCGTCCTCGGTTCGCACAGCAGCGAGCTGGTCGCGGTCGCGAAGACCTACCAACTCTGACCTGTCGTACGCCTACCGGCCGCGGGCGCGTCCACGGCCGGTGGGCGTGTTGAACCGGAAGTGGATGAAGAGCCGGCCCCAGTTGTCGCCGTCCTTCTCCACCCGGTGGTAGAGCTGCTTGATCTCTTTCTGGTCCAGGAAGCGCAGAACCTTCTTCTTCAGGGCCCCGCTGCCCTTGCCGGGGATGATCTCGACGAGGGTGACCTTCTTCGCGATGGCCTCGTCGATGATCCCTCGCAGAGCGCGGTCGATCTCGTGACCCTTGTTGAAGATGTCGTGCAGGTCCAGCTTCAGCTTCACAATCGGAGACCCTACGCCGCGCTGTTCTTGCCGAGCCACGTCTCGACGCGGCGCAACGCCTCCTGGTAGTCGGTCTGCGTCTTCATGGCGGCGGCCAGCCTCAGGTGCGGCAGCGCCTCACGAAAACGGCCGGCCCTCTCCAGGGTCCGGCCGAGCACGTGGTGCGCGTAGTGATCCGACGGATCATGCTCGATCAGCACCCTGAGCTGGGTTTCTGCCCCGTTCAGCTGGGCCGAGTTGAAGTAGGCCCGCGCCAGTAGTTGCCGTACCGCGGTGTTGTGCGGCTCGGCCTCGACGATCGGCTCCAGCAGCCTGGCGGCGCCGAGGGGATCGCCCGTCTCGAAGAAGAAGGTGGCCCTGCGGTAGTCCTCGAGAAGATCCACGTGCCCGCTCCTCACGCTCGCGCCGTGACTTTGACCAACGCTTGCACAACAACGGCCGGACATCGAGTGTTCCGCGGATCGCGCTTGCCCGGCAAACGGGTGGAGCCCCGAGCCAGCCGGGGTTCAGCGGCGGAGCAACAGGAGGGCCAGGCCGCCGGTGAGCAGGTAGCCGCCGATCGCGGCGAGCAGCATCGGGCTCACGCCGTCGCCGGGCAGCTCGGGCGGGCCGCCGGCACTGTCCGCCCGGCGCGGCTCGAGATGCTCGGCCCGGACCGTCGACGCAGCCGGAAGCATCAATGACAGGACCAGGACGGAGAACACCGCCATGAACCGCCGCCCAAGCACCATAGATCCAGTATGTCGGCTTTGCCGCTCCTGTTGATCACGCCACTCCGTCCGCCCCATCCTCATGGATCTCATTGGCCTTGCCGAAGACCATGACGTCCGGGCACGTACGGGAGCGGTGCGCGGCTGTGGCGTACCGATGTCTCAGGCCCGTCGAGACAGCGGTGTGCGCCAGCCGGAACTCCCCGAGCCGCCGTGCCGGGTCACAGCGGGTACACAGGAAACGGAAAGCCGGCGCCGAGCGTCAGGCACCACAGTGGGGGCATGACGATGGCGAACGCAGAATCCGGCACCGAACTCCGGCGGCCCGACGGCACCCCGGTCCGGGTCCTCGTGGTGGACGACGAACCCACCCTGGCTGAGCTGCTCTCGATGGCCCTGCGTTACGAAGGGTGGGAGGTCCGCAGCGCCGGCGACGGCATGACCGCCGTCCGTACCGCGCGCGACTTCCGCCCCGACGCCGTCGTCCTCGACATGATGCTGCCCGACATCGACGGTCTCGAGGTGCTGCGCCGGCTGCGCGGCGAGGCCCCCGAGGTGCCGGTGCTGTTCCTCACCGCCAAGGACTCCGTGGAGGACCGGATCACCGGTCTCACCGCGGGCGGCGACGACTACGTCACCAAGCCGTTCAGCCTCGAAGAGGTGGTGGCCCGGCTGCGCGGGCTGATGCGGCGGACGGGGCACGCGCCGACGCGTACCGAGTCGCAGCTCGTCGTCGGCGATCTCACACTCGACGAGGACTCGCACGAGGTGCGCCGTGGCGGTGACCTCGTCACGCTCACCGCGACCGAGTTCGAACTGCTCCGCTACCTCATGCGCAACCCGCGGCGGGTACTCAGCAAGCCGCAGATCCTGGACCGCGTCTGGAACTACGACTTCGGCGGCCAGGCGAACGTGGTCGAGCTGTACATCTCGTACCTGCGCAAGAAGATCGACGCCGGCCGTGCGCCGATGATCCACACCATGCGCGGCGCCGGGTACGTCCTCAAACCGGCCGACTGAGATGAGTTCCGCCCCCCAGGCCCGTGGTTCCCGCCCCGTCCGCTGGCTCAGTCCCGCCGGCTGGTCGCTACGCGCCCGCATCGTCGCCACCATGATCGCGTTGCTCGCCGTGCTGGGCCTGGTCGTCGGCGTAACCGCCGAGCTCTACCTCTACAAATCCCTGCACCAGCAGATCGACGCGGACCTGGCCGATCTGGAGAAGCGGATGGGCGCGCCCGGCAAAGGCGGTTCCACCCGGCTGCTTCTCAGCCAGTCGCTGAAATACGGGCCGACCGGAGGTATGCCGCCCAAGTCCATCATCGTGGTGGTTCCCGCCTCCGGTGAGCCGGTCGGCGGCAAGGTGCTGCCCAAGGACGCCACCGTTTCGCCGGAGGAATACCGTCCCGGTGACACCACCTTCAAGGCACTCTCCCCCGAGGCGCTGACCACGCTGCGCACGGAGGTGCACGTGGGCGAGGAGATCGACGTCAATCTCGGCGCCGACTATCCCGAGTACCGGTTCATGTCCAAGACCGTCAACGGCGAGACCCTGTACCTCGGTCTCTCGCTGGCGAACGTCAACTCCACACTGCTCACGGTCGCGGCTTTCACCGGCTGCGTGATCCTCGGGTCGCTGCTGATCGCGGGCTGGGGTGGGGCGCTCATCGTCCGCCGTACTCTCAAGCCTCTTGATCGGGTGGCGGCAACCGCGACGCGCGTGTCCGAGCTGAAGCTCGACGCCGGTGAGGTACGGCTCGCGCAGCGGGTGCCCGAGTCCGACACCGATCCGCGCACCGAGGTCGGCCAGGTCGGCGCCGCCCTGAACCGGATGCTCGACCACGTCGGCAACGCCCTGGAGGCCCGGCACGCCTCCGAGATGCAGGTACGCCAGTTCGTCGCGGACGCCGGCCACGAACTGCGCACCCCGCTGGCGGCCATCCGCGGGTACGCCGAGTTGAGCCGCCGCAGCCGTCAGGTCGTCCCGGACGAGATCGCGCACGTGCTGACCCGGGTCGAGTCGGAGGCCAAGCGGATGACCGCCCTCGTCGAGGACCTGCTGCTGCTGGCCCGTCTGGACGCCGGCCGGCCGCTCGCCCAGGACCCGGTCGACCTGACCATGCTGGCCGTCGACGCCACGAGTGACGCGCACGCGGCCGGACCAGGTCACTACTGGCAGCTTGATCTGCCGGACGAGCCGGTCACCGTGGTCGGCGACGGCGCCCGGCTGCATCAGGTGGTGGCGAACCTGCTGGCCAACGCGCGGACCCACACACCGGAGGGTTCCACCGTGACGGTGAAGGTGGGTGCGGTGCCGAACGCCGCGGTGATCCAGGTGGTCGACAACGGTCCGGGCATCCAGCCGGACGTGGTGCCGCGGATCTTCGAACGGTTCGCCCGGGGGGACAGTTCGCGGTCGCGGGCGGCCGGCAGCACCGGCCTCGGGTTGTCGATCGTGCACGCCGTGGTCACCTCGCACCGCGGCAAGGTGGGTGTGCAGAGCCGTCCGGGCCGGACCGTCTTCACCGTGATGCTCCCGCTCGGGCCGCCGCCTGTCGTCCCAACAGCTGAACAGCGCCCGCAGATGCTGCATCCGGCGGCCTGATGTCGCTATGCTGGCGGGCATGTCTCAGACGTGGTCGTTCTATTGGTTTACGAGGCCGGCTCCCGCCGGTGCCTCGGCCATGACCGCATGACCTGAGACACCCGCCAGAGCCGGCTGAGGCAGCGACGACGTCGCTGCCTTTTTGTTTGCCCCGAGCAAACCGGCTCTGACCCAGGGCCGGTCGAAGGAGAGAAATCACCATGACCGCCCCAGAGGTGCAGCGCGTCCGTGACCAGCGGATCGAGAAGGTCGTACCGCTGATGAGCCCGGCCCTGCTCCACCACGAGCTGCCCCTGACCTCCGAGTTGCACGACACCGTGCTGGCCGGCCGTAAGCAGGTCGAGGATGTGCTGAACGGCCGAGATCAGCGGCTGATCGTGGTCGTCGGCCCCTGTTCGGTGCACGATCCGGAGGCTGCCGGCGAGTACGCCGACCGCCTCAAGCTGGAGGCCGAGCGGCTCAGCAAGGACCTGCTGATCGTGATGCGGGTGTACTTCGAGAAGCCGCGTTCCACGGTGGGCTGGAAGGGCCTGATCATGGACCCGGCCCTCGACGGCTCGGGTGACGTCGGCACCGGCCTGCGGATCGCTCGCAAGCTGCTGCTCGAGGTCGTCAAGCGGGGCCTGCCGGTGGCCGTGGAGTTCCTCGACCCGATCACTCCGCAGTACATCGCGGACACCGTGGCCTGGGGCGCGATCGGCGCCCGGACCGTCGAGTCGCAGGTGCACCGGCAGCTGTCGTCCGGACTGTCGATGCCGATCGGCATGAAGAACCGTCCCGACGGCAGTGTCTCGACCGCGGTCGACGCGATCCAGGCCGCCGAGGCGAAGCACGTCTTCCCCGGCATCGACTACTCGGGCACGCCGGCGATCCTGCACACGGCCGGCAACCCGGACTGCCATCTGGTGCTGCGTGGTGGCGGCGGCAAGCCGAACTACAGCGCCGAGCACGTGGAGTCGTCGCTGGCGCTGCTGCGCAAGGCGGGCCTGCCGGAGCGCCTGGTGATCGACTGCTCGCACGGCAACAGCGGCAAGGACCACAACCGGCAGCCGATCGTGGCCGAGGACATCGCGCAGCAGATGGAGTCCGGGCAGCGGGCGATCAGTGGCGTGATGCTGGAGAGTTTCCTGGAGCCGGGCCGGCAGGATCTGGGCGGCGAGCTGACGTACGGCCAGTCGGTCACCGACGCCTGCATGGGCTGGGAGGCGACCGTCAGCGTCCTGGAGAGGCTGGCCTCGGCCGCCGCCAAGCGCCGCGCCCTCTGAGCGGGTGGCCCTGTGGGTCCGATCGGGACCCACAGGGCCCGCACCATGCAGCCACCCAGAGTCACGCACCGCTCACGCCACGTATACGCCGTCATTGCTGATCAACCGGTCCGCTATACCCGATGTCGAGGAATTTCCACAGGTCTTGTTGTCCGGAACGGAACGGACCGAAAAATCGGCACACGGGGCTGTATCACAGCGGCAACCCAGAGGTAACAATGGGGACTGTGATCGAGATCGCTCCCGATCACTGCTTCACCGGCGAGGCGGACCGGAAGGTGGCGACCATGCTCAGCAAAGAGGACACCCGGCGGCTTGCTCAGCTCGAACGTCAGCTCAGGCGTGACGATCCCGACTTTGCGGCCCGGATGGGCGGCGGCAACTTCAGCGTGTCACCCACTGGTCGCCCTCCGCTTCCCCTGTTCGTCCTCGCTGCCGTGATCACCGTGGCCGCCGTCGTACTCGGCATGGTCGGCTGGTGGGTCGCCACGTCGATCGTCGCGACCTGGGCGGTGATCACGCTGTCCGCAGCCGTGTACCGGCTGCGCCGCCAGCGGGCCGAGCGGGCCTACCGCCACTCCTGAGGACCCAGCGGCTCGCCAGGAATAGCCGCCGGCTCGTCACGAGGAGCCGCCGGTGAACGTTCAGGAGCTGGCCGCGGCCTGGGACTCGAACAGCCGGACGATCCCGGCCAGGGCCCGGACCTGACGCAGGACAGCTTCCGGCTCGGTGGAGCGATGCTGCTCACGGCCGATGTCGACGATCGCGTCCGGGCGGACGCCGACCATGTGCAGCGGGCGGCGGAACTGCTGCGCCGCCGCCCACTCGACGAACGACCACGACGGCTGCGGAAGGTAGACGATCCATGCCGTGCCGGTCGCGCCGGTGCCCGGCCGCCGGAAGTCGAAGATCACGAACTCGAGGTCGTCGAGGAAACCGCTGAGCACCGCGTACGCCGGCTGGTCGCCGCCGAAGTCGGGGTTGTCGCGCCAGTCGGCGAGCAGGTCGGGGTCGACGTCGAGGAATCGCCAGCCGTGCCGCCGGGCCAGCTCGATCCGGTCGCCGACGCCGGTGGCCGGGCGGACCGAGCGGTCGGCGAAGAAGAGCAGCCACGCGGCCGCCACGGCGAGCAAGCCGCCGAGGACGAGGGCGAGCAGCGCGGCCGGTCCGGCTGCCGGTTCATCGATCGTACGGGCGACTCCACTGCCGTCACCGTAGGTAACACACTGGTTGCCTGCACGCATCTCGCTGGTACCGCATCCGGTGCCAGCACTGACAAAGAGGACGAAACCCAGAACGAGAATCGCGAGTCCGACGATGAAAACAATCCATGCAGATCGATTCGGCCGAGCGTTCATCCGTCCTCCCCGCGTACCGCCGGCGATCAATACACCGGTTACACCACGTCATACGGCCGGCGCGCGGGCACCGGCCGTATGACTGACCGAAACGTTATCCGGCAATCAACCTCCGGGAGTTCCGGAGGGTGTGACCGGCCACGTCCTTGCCGAGGTCGATGCCGGCCTCGCCCGCGATACGGGTGTGGATGCCGGACCAGACGCGGGCGTCCACGTTCTCCAGACTCGGCACCTTCCAGTCGGTGTAGGTACGCGTCACGCCAGGCGCGCTGGGACTGGGAATGGTGTACGGGCTACGCGCCTTCGGCCCGAACAGGGCGGTCAGGATCTGCTCGGCCGAACCGGAGTAGGTGTTGTGTCCGCTCGGGTAGTCCGGGTGCGCCGGCGTCGTGTGCAGCGGCAGCCAGTTCACGTCACCACCCGCCCGGATCGCGGTCACCGGACGCCAGAGCCGGTAGGCGTACTTGGCGTCGGAGGTGGCAATCTGTGTGTCCACCGAGGCCACATGGAACAGCGCGACGAGCCGGACCCGGTCGGCGAGCGAGCCGCGTGACTGCTCGACGGCGACCCGCAGGATCGGGGTGTACAGCACGAACGAGGAGCCGAGCCAGAACGTGGCGGTGTCGGTCTGCTCCGGCGTCCGAACCGTGCTGTCCGCCGCGCCGTACGCCTTGACCTCGGCGAGGTCACGCTGCTGACGGGCCGAACCGACGGCCGGCGGCGGGGCCGGACGGAACTGCTCGGCGCTGCGCAGGGCGAACGGCCGGGCCACGCGGTTGCCGTACTGGGTCGCGGGCGCGAAGGCGGGCGGGGTGGGCTGCCAGACGCCGGGCGCGGCGGCCGGGATCGGGTACGCCGTGTTCACCGAGGCCGGGTCGAGGCCGTCGCCGGTCCGCTCGGCGAGCAGGCGGGTGGCCGCCTGCCGGCCGGCGGCCAGTCCCTTGGACTTGGCGCCTCCGTCCGGGATGCCGCTCAGATCGGCGGCGAGCGCGGTGTCCACGGCGGCAGCCTGGGCCGGGATCAACGTGATCAGCGTCTGGTGGACCGCTCCGGCAAGGGCGGCGCGCTGGTAGGCGGCGTTCCGGGAGCCGTTCTGCGCCCGGGCTGCGGCCAGCCAGCCGATCGCCCAGGTACGGCTGTTGGTGACCTGGGTGGTGGCTCCACCGGCGGTCACCGCGGCGGCCGTGGTGTCGAACCAGGCGAGAACGGAGTTGGTGGAGGTGACGGCCGCGGCGGGTGCGGCCGTGCCGACGGCGGCCACGGCGACAGCGCTGAGCAGCACCGCACCGGCTCTCTTGACGAGCATCGCATACCCTTCAGTTCTATGGGAGATATATGCAATAGCCTGGTCGCCGACCGATGCCTGCGTCAACGTACGTCAATGAATTGTATTGATCCGGACAAGAAACGAGAGGGCTCCCGCCAGTGGCGGGAGCCCTCTCTACCTGCTGTTGTTACCTGGTGACGCGGGCGATGTGGACCCGGACCTTGGAGTCGTTGCCGACCTTGTCCTCAGCCCAGTAGCTGATCCGCAGCTTGCCCTTCTCGACACCGGTCAGCGCGACGCTCCAGCCACCCTTGGCGTCCGGTGCGGCGCTGAGCACCGCGGCCCGGGCCTCGGCGTCCCGCTCCGAGCTCGCCCTGGTCCATTTGCCGGCGGCGTAGTAGTACCACTTGCCGCCGCGCTCCTGAACCACCTTGACCTTTGCGGCGTCGACGCCGACCCCGAGGTCGATCGCCGAGCCGGTCAGCGTCTGCCAGGCCGACGCGTACTCCTCGTGACGCGGCTCGTTCAGCCGGATCTCCGGGGCCAGGAAGTCCGGCACCACGACGACGTGGCCGACCGTGACCGACTTGCCGGCACCGGCCGGGTTCACCGGGGTGACCTTGACCGTGAAGATGCCCGGCTTGGCGTACACGTGCGACACCGGCGCGGTCGCCGGAACCTTGACGGAGCTGCCGTCGCCCCAGTTCACCGTGAGCTCGGTGGCACCGGTGACACCGGCCGGCGTGAGGGCCACCGACTGCGTGGCCCAGATGGCGTTCCGGTCCAGCTTGTAGGTGCCGGCCTGCGCCGCCACCACGACCGTGGACGCCCCGTCGAAGGTGGCCGCACCACTGTTGCCGACCTCGTCGGTCAGCGTGACGGTCACCTTGAAGCTGCCCGCCGCGGCGTAGGTGTGCGTCGCGGTGGCCGTACCGGCCGGCAGGGTCTCGGCAGTGCTGCCGTCGCCCCAGTCGACGACCCGGGTGATCTTCGCGTTGTCGCTGACGTCGTCGTCGAGCGCCGACTCCGTGAGCGTCACCGTCTGGCCGGGCCAGATCGCAGCCGTGTTCAAGGCATAGGTGCCCGTCGGGGCGGCGGCGTCCAGCTTGCCGGCGATGGCACGCGGCGCCGGGTCGGCGGTGATCGGGGTGTTCTGGGCGAAGTAGTTCACCAGCATGGTCAGGTCGTTGTCACCGGTGGTGACCACGCCGACCTTGCTGACCAGCGACGGGAAGTTGTCCCCGCCACCGGCGAGGAACGAGTTGGTCGTCACCCGGTACTCGCCGTTCGGGTCGATGGTGACCCCGTTCAGCTTGATCGACGACGGGATGATCCGGCTGCCCTTCGGCTGGCTCGCGTCGAAGGAGTAGGTGAACCCCTTCGAGACACCCAGGTGCAGGTACGGCCGGGCCGCACCGTCCGGCTGCCACTGCTCCTCCAGCGCGCCCTTGATCTGCGAGCCCTTGAGGGTCCGCGTCACCACGTCGTTGGAGAACGGCTGCACCGCGAAGGCCTGCGAGTAGGTGATCGTGCCGTCGGTGCCGTACTTGAGGTCGGCCCGCAGACCACCCGGGTTCATGAAGGCGATCTGTGCGCCACCACGGCCCGCGTCCTTGGTCTGGTCCAGCTGGACGTCGGCGATGAAGTTGCCGAGGACCGACTCGGCGCCACGGTTCTCCGCGCCGGCGCTGGTGTAGGCCCGCAGGATGTCCGCGCTGATCTTGCCGAGCGGAGCCTTGCCGAGCTCGGTGGCGTTGGTCTTGGCCGCCGCCACGATGCCGGCGACCGTGCTGTTGGACGGGTAGCCGGCGACCGTGATCAGCTCGGCGGTGGAGGTGGTGACCTCACCGGTGGCCGGGTCGTAGGTCAGGCCGATCTTGCCGAGCTTCTCGCCGTAGTCCTCGGCCTGGACCACCGGCCGGGTCTTGCCGGGCACGCCGGGAACCGGCACCTGGAAGGCGTACGGCTGGTGGGTGTGACCGCTGACGATGGCGTCGATCTCGGCGCTCACCTTGGTGAACGGCCCGAAGACCGGGTCAGCCTGCAGGGCCTCGGCCGAGGTGATGTTCTCGGTGGAGGCGCCCTCGTGGGCGAGCAGCACCAGCACGTCGGCCTCACCGTTGGCGGCGTTGCCGTCGGACAGCTGCGCGGCCACGGCGTTCGCCTCGGCGATCGGGTCGCGGAACTCGACGCCGACGATGCCGTCCGGGTTGACCAGCGAGCCGGTCTGCTCGGTGACGACACCGATGTAGCCGACCTGCACGCCGCCCAGGGTCTGCACGTCGTAGCCGGGCAGCGCCCGCTTGCCGTCCTTGTAGACGTTCGCGCCCAGCAGCGGGAAGTCCGCCCGGTCGCTGACCCGGCCGGTCAGGTCGGCCAGGCCCAGGTCGAACTCGTGGTTGCCGACCGCCGAGACGGCCAGGCCACCCGCGTTCAGCACGTCGATCGTCGGGTTGTCCTTGTCGATCGCCGAGATGAACGTGGAGGCGCCGATGTTGTCACCGGCCGAGATCCACGCGGTGTTCGGGTTCGCGGCCCGCAGCTGGTCGACCAGCCCGACGAGCTGAGCGGCGCCACCGACGGGCTGGCCGCCCGCGGTGGACGGCGACTCGAGCCGGCCGTGGAAGTCGTTGATGTTGAGCAGCTGCAGGTTCACCGGACCGGTCAGGCCGGTCTCCACGCCGACGATCACCGGGTCGTGGTCGCTGGAACGGTACGGGCCGTTCTCGTAGAACGGCGCGTAGCCGTCGTACTGGAAGGCGATCTGCTCGACCGAGTTGATGTTCCAGATGTCGACCCCGGTGATCCGCTTCGCGAACTCGCCGGTGACCAGCGCGTGGTCCAGCGAACCGGACTCGCCGCCGAAGACGTACGACGACTTGCCCTCGGCGTGCGCGTCCGAGTAGCCCTTGTCGTAGAAGACCTGGAGCGGGTCCTCCTTGCCGTACGCGTTGAAGTCGCCGAGCAGGATCACCTTGTCGGTGCCGAGGCCCTCGACGAAGGTCGCCAGCGACTGCGCCTGCCGGATCCGGTCGCCGTTGTAGGCGCCCTGTCCGTCACCGGTGTCCGCGTTGTCGCCGGTCGGCGGGACCGAGGCGCTCTTGGACTTGAAGTGGTTGGCCACCACGGTGAAGTCGATGCTGCCCGACGTGAAGGTCTGGGCGATCGGCTCGCGGGCGTTGTCCCAGACCGTCTCGTCGTTGATGGACTTCGAGGCGCCCTTCGGCGTGACCGCGGCGGGCTTGAAGATGATCGCGCTGGTGATGACGTCCTGCTGGGCCGGGGCCGGCAGTTCGGCCGGCGACCGGACGTAGTCCCAGGTTCCCGCACCGTCAACCGCGTTCAGTTCACCGACCAGCGTCTTCAGTGCCAGCTGGGTCTCGGTGGCCTCGAAGCGGACCGAGTTCTCGATCTCCATGAGCGCGACCACGTCGGCGTCCAGGGCGCTGATCGCCGAGACGATCTTCGCTTCCTGCTTCTCCTTGGCCGCCTCGTCGAGCGCGCCACGCGCCTCGCCACCGAAGTGCACGAAGTAGTTCAGCACGTTGAAGCTGGCGACCTTGATGTCACCGCCGACGCCGGCCGGCGCGGGGGTCCGCGCGTTGGTGGCCTTGAACGTGGTGCGCGAGATCGCCGGGGTGGTCGCGTCGACCGGGGTCGACGGCTGCAGGCGCCACTCGCTGAAGCTGTAGCCCAGGACGCTCGGGCCGAACTTCTCCACGGTGTCGCCGACCCGGGTGGGCTCGGCCTTGGAGATGTACGGCGGGGCGACGCCGGCCGAGGCGAGGTTGGTGGTCCGGCCGTCGTCGAGCAGGATCCGGCCGGCCTTGTTGGCGGCCTTGAGCTGCAGGGCCGCGTCACTGCCGGGCCGGGCCACGTCGGTGGGGATCCGGGCCGGGGCGTTGCCGGCGGCCAGGACGATCTCGCCGTACCGGTTGGTGTTGTAGACGTCGGAGACGGTGTACGCGCCGACCGGGGCGACCAGCATGCCCTCGGCGGACTCCCGGGCCTCGTCGCTCAGCGGCAGGGCCAGCGCGACCGGGGCGGGCAGCGCGGCGCCGGTCGAGCAGACCTGCACATCGGCCTTCGTGCCGATGGTGATCTGGGTCAGCGCGTTGTACTCGCTCACCGTGCCGGTGACCCGGATCAGGTCGCCGATCGCGACCACCGGGTGGTTCGCGGCGGTCGGGGTCAGGTGGACGAAGATGCCGTCGGACGCGGTACCCGCGGTGACCGGGCGGTCGCCGCCGGTGCCGGCCGTCTGGAGGTAGACACCGTTGTAGCCACCGGTGCGGTGGTCGGCGGTGACGACGCCCTCGACGGTGACGACCGAGCCGGCCAGGCCGGTCGCCGTGCCGGTGCCCTGCACCTGGGCGATCGTGTGGGTGGCCGCCGTGGCGCATCCGGTGCCGGGCTCCTCCGGTTCCTCCGGCTCCTCCGGGGTGGTGGCGGTGTTCAGCTTGCCGAAGCTGTTCGCCGCCGCGGCCTGCCAGACACCGTTGACCTTCTGCAGCGAGTGACCGACAGGTGTGGTGTCCGGCTCGGACACCCCGATGTCGATGCTCGTGGCGCCCGCAGCGGGACCGTTGGTCGCGGTCAGGGCGCCCTCGTAGCTGAGGAACTCGGCGACCGAGCCGTCCGGCTTCACGAGCGCGACAGCGTCCGGCGAGCCGTTCTGCAGACCGTTGATGGTGTACGTCTGCACACCGGCGGCCGGGATGACGCCGCTGAGCGTGGTGATCGGCGTGTAGGTGGCGCCGTTACTGCCGTTGTAGAGGTAAAGCTGCCAGCCACTGAGGTCGTACCCGACGGGGGCCTCGATCTCAACGGCCTCGCCGCTGTCGGTGCCCGTGTTGTCGTAGTGGATCTCGCTGATGAACGGGGCGTCCGCGGCAGCGGAGACAGGGCCGGTGAGACTGAGGCCGAGCGTGGTCGCCAGGACAGCGGCACCCAGAGCACGGAGACCCGCAGGGGTTCTCGGTACGGGGCGGAAGCGTCCGGCGTCATCCACGCTGCGTATGTAGGAACGCATCGAGGTTGACCCTCCGAAGGAAGTTGATCCGCCGCAGCGTAGATATCGCTGGTGACGAATGATTCTCAGTAAGGTAACGGAAAGGCAATGACCGGCGGTCGGGAACGCGGATTTTCCCGCCGCATATTGTTCGCTTTTGTGCGGTAACTCAATCGCCAGCGGACCGGCAACCTTAGGGAAATGACGCTGACCAGCGACGATGCCATCAGCATCACGGGAAAGTCCGTCTTGTTCCCCAAACCACGGAAGCGACGTAAAGCCTGGATTGCGGCCTGAGCTGGGCTCACAGTCATGGTTTCGGGACTATTTCGCAACCACCGGCGGCGGAATCGATTCCGAAGCGAAGACCCGAGACCGCCTGAGGCTTTTGTCCGGTTAGCCGGAAATAAGGAAACCATAAGGGCATCCCTGACGATCACCGGATGGGCCATGCCGCAAGATGTCAGGATGCAGAGTTCCAAGGTACGGGCCGCGGTGATCTTCGGAGGCCGGAGCTCGGAGCACGAGGTGTCGTGCCGCTCGGCCGCGTCGGTGTTCCGTTTCCTCGACCGATCCCGGTACGAGGTCGTACCGATCCGCATCGCCCGGGACGGCCGCTGGCAGGTCGGGACGGACACCGGCCCGCAGACCGCAGACGCCATCGTGTCCGGCGCGGGCCTCGCCGACGAGGACGTCTCGCCGCTGGTCAGCATCACCGCCGCGCTGGATGCGCTGAAGTCCGTCGACGTCGTCTTCCCCTGCCTGCACGGCCCGTACGGCGAGGACGGGACCATCCAGGCGCTGCTCGACCTGGCCGGTGTCCCGTACGTCGGCAGCGGCGTGCTGGCCAGCGCCGCGTCGATGGACAAGGAGTTCACCAAGAAACTCGTCGCCGCGGAGGGCATCGCCGTGGCCGACGGTGTGGTGCTGCGCGACGGTGACGGCGACCTCGCCCCCGCCGACCGTGACCGGCTCGGCCTGCCGGTCTTCGTGAAACCGGCGCGCAGCGGCTCCAGTGTCGGCGTCTCCCGGGTCGACGACTGGGACGATCTGCCCCGCGCGGTCGCCCACGCGAAGGAGCACGACAGCAAGGTGCTGGTCGAAGCCGCGATCGTGGGCCGCGAGATCGACCTGGCGGTGCTGCAGCGCCCGGACGGTGTGGTCGAGGTCGGTCCGGCCCTGGAGATCAACCTCAAGGGCTCCGAGGGCTTCTTCGACTTCGACGCGAAGTACACCTCCGGCCTGGCCCAGTTCACCATTCCCGCCGAGATCGACCCCGGTCACCGCGACCAGCTCGCCGACGCCGCGCGCCGGATCTTCGAGATCCTGGGCTGCGCGGGCCTGCTGCGGGTCGACTTCTTCCTCGCCGAGGTCGACGGGACAGCGGTTCCGGTGCTCAACGAGGTCAACACGATGCCCGGCTTCACCGAGCTGTCCCAGTTCCCCCAGATGTGGCGGGCGGCCGGAGTCGACTATTCACAACTGCTCGACCGACTGATGGACACCGCGCTGAACGGCGCGAATCGGTCGTGATGCCGGCGGCCATGACCCGGGCGCTGATCGATCTCGACGCGATCGGGCACAACACCCGGCTCCTGGCCCGCGCCGCGGCGGGTGCGGGACTGATGGCCGTGGTCAAGGCCGACGGCTTCGGCCACGGCGCGGTCCGGGTCGCCGAGGCGACACTCGCCCACGGCGCGTCCTGGCTCGGCGTCACCTCCCTGCGGGAAGCGCTGGAACTGCGGTCGGCCGGGCTCACGGCGCCGATCCTGATGTGGTTGTACGCCCCGTTCGAGTCGATGGACGACGCCCTGCTCGCCGATGTCGACGTGTCGGCCTCCTCGGTCGAGGCCCTGGAGGCTCTCGGCCGGGCGGCCAAACGGGTGGGCCGGCCGGCGTCGGTGCACCTGAAGGCCGACACCGGTCTGTCCCGCGGCGGCGCCACCGAGGCGGAGTGGCCCGAGCTGATCGAGAAGGCCGTACGCCTCCGGACCGCGGGCCTGGTCGAGATCCGTGCCGTGTGGTCGCATCTGGCCCACGCCGAGGACCTGGCCGACCCGGGCCTGCACCGGCAGCTGGCGACGTTCGAGCGGGTCCGTGCCAAGGCCCGTTCCGCGGACGTCAGCCCGCCTCTGATCCATCTGGCCAACTCGGCGGCGGCCCTGCACCTGCCGGCGGCCCACTTCGATCTGGTCCGGCCCGGCATCGCCCTCTACGGCGTCGAACCGGTACCCGGGAAGACCTTCGGGCTGCGTCCGGCCATGACCCTGGAGTCGACGGTCATCCTGACCAAGCGGGTCGGCCCGGGCACGGGGGTGTCCTACGGCCCCGAGCACGTCACCGACCGGGACACCACGCTCGCCCTGGTCCCGGCCGGCTATGCCGACGGCGTCCCGCGGCGCACCGGCGGGCGGGGCTGGGTGTCGATCGGCGGGATGCGCTGCCCGATCGTCGGCCGGGTCGCCATGGACCAGGTGGTGGTCGACGTCGGTGACCACCCGGTGGTGGCCGGCGACCGGGTGGTGATCTTCGGTTCCGGGGAGGGAGGGGAGCCGACCGTCGCCGAGTGGGCCGTGTGGGCGGAGACGAACCCGCACGAGATCCTCACCGGCATCGGCACGCGGGTGCCGCGGTTCCATTACTCGGTGGAGTCACCGAACGAGACCTCGACCCGCAACCCGTCCCGGCCGGTGGAGTGCGCGGAGATGACCCCGTCGTGAGCCCGGGTGATCGCCCGCACGATGGCGAGGCCGAGGCCGGCGCCACCGCTGTGGTCGATCCGTGTCCCGGAGAGGCGGCGGAACGGCTCGAACAGTCCGACGACCGCCTCCTTCGGGACGTCGTCGCCGGTGTTGACGACGGTCAGCGCGGGGCGCGCACCGACCGTCACCTCGATCGTGCCGCCGGCCCTGTTGTACTTGACGGCGTTCTGGATCAGGTTGGTGACCAGGCGTTCGAGTAGCACCCGCTCGCCGCGGACCACTCTCGGCGCGAGCGAGCGGATGATCGTCACCTCGGCCTCGGCGGCCCGCGCCTCGTGATCGTCGAGAATGGAGCCGACGATCGTGTCCAGTCGCAGCGGTACCCGTGCGGTCAGGCCGCGGTCGCATTCACTGAGCACGAGCAGCCCCTCGATCAGGCGTTCGTTGCGCTCGTTGGTCTGCAGCAGCTGCGCCGTGACCAGGTCCAGTTTGTCCGGTGTGGTGGCGCGCCCGAGGCCGACCTCGATCAGGGTGCGCTGCACGGCCAGCGGGGTACGCAACTCGTGCGCCGCGTTGGCCGCGAAGTGCCGCTGCGACTCGTACCCCATCGCGATCCGGTCCATCATCGTGTCGATGGCGCGGGACAGTACGACGATCTCGTCGTCACCGTCGCCGGGGTTGATCCGGTATCCGAGGTTCTGCGGCCCGACACTCGTGATCGCCGGCACCAGCTGGCGGAACGGCTGGAGCGTCCAGCGTGCCGCGGTCCGGGCCACCACGAGCAGGGCCAGGAAGGTCACCACGAGCGCCGCCATGATCTGCCAGCCGTCGTGCCGGGCGACCGCCTCGCAGACCGCGGAGCGTTCGGGGCCCGGTCCGCACACCACCGCTCCGGCGGTCCGCAGCCGGCGCAGCAGCACCTCCAGGAGGCCCGGCGCCGTGACGCCGGCCAGGAAGGCGGTCGCGCAGACGACCATGGCCCGCCGGCTCGGGGCGAGCACCCGTCACCGTCCCAGCCGGTAACCCACGCGCGGCACGGTGTGGATGACCGGCGGCTCGCCGAGCTTCTTGCGCAACGTCATGATCGTGACGCGGACCGAGTTGGTGAACGGGTCGGCGTTCTCGTCCCAGGCCTGTTCGAGCAGTTCCTCGGCGCTGACGACCTGTCCGCCGGCGCGCAGGAGCACCCGGAGCACGGCGAACTCCTTCGGCGTGAGGTTGAGGGTCAGCCCGTCCCGTGAGGCGAAGTGCCGGGTCGTGTCGAGCAGCACCCCGTCCTGTTCCAGCACCGGTTTCAGCGGCGCCGCCGAACGCCGGGCCAGCGCCTGCACCCGGGCCACCAGCTCGGCGAACGCGAACGGCTTGGTCAGGTAGTCGTCGGCGCCGAGGCCGAGCCCTTCGACCCGGTCGCGGATCCCGGCGGCGGCGGTCAGCAGGAGCAGGCGCGTCGCGGTGCCCGAGTCGACGGCCCGGGTGCACACCTCGTCGCCGGTGACGCCCGGCATGTCGCGGTCCAGGATCGCCACGTCGTACCGATTGACGCTCATGCGCTGTAACGCACTGTCACCGTCGTAGACGACGTCGACCGCCATCGCGAACTGCCGTAGCCCGTCCGCCACGGTGTCGGCGAGGATCCGCTCGTCATCTGCCACCAACACCCGCACGTTGTGTAACCCCCGTCGATGGCAGCACTGATCCGGCAGCCACGATAACGACCCGGAGGCAACCCGGCGGTATCCATCGCGTGGCCACGATCACCGGCGTCTCGTTTTCTTTACTCATTCCAGAAAAGCAGTGCAGACTTCACGCCGGCTGATCGCTCGCTACCCGGAGGACTCCGACTCGCAGGACTGGTGGCCCGCCGACTTCGGCCACTACGGCCGCTCATGATCCGGATGGCGTGGCACAGCGCCGGCACCTACCGGACCTTCGACGGCCGCGGCGGCGGAGGCTCCGGCGAGCAGCGCTTCGCACCGGGACATCCGTGACACGTTCGGCCGGATGGGCATGAACGACGAGGAGACCGTGGCGCTCATCGCCGGCGGCCACACCTTCGGCAAGACCCACGGCACCGGCCCGCACGGCGTCTTCACCGGCACCCCGGGCGTGCTGACCAACGACTTCTTCGTCAACCTGCTCGACCTCGGCATCACCTGGTCGGCGACCGACCCCGACGGTGAGACCTTCGAGGGCCGTGACCGCCGGACCAGTGAGGTCAGGTGGACCGCCACCCGGGCCGACCTGATCTTCGGGTCGAACTCGGTGCTGCGCGCGCAGGCCGAGGTCCACGGCAGCGACGACGCCAAGGAGAAGCTGGTCACCGACTTCGTCAAGGCGCGGGTCAAGGTCGCGAACCTGGACCGTTTCGACCTCGCCTGATCAACCGCCGGTTCTTGCCGGGGCCCGGGTCGGCCGCGCCGATCCGGGCCCCGGCTGCTGGTACCCTCAGCAACGTCGGGCTCGTAGCTCAGTGGATAGAGCAACCGCCTCCTAAGCGGTAGGTCGCGCGTTCAAATCGCGCCGGGCCCACTTCTGCACTTCTAAAGCTTCAAGCGCTGCCCCACCCGCAGGTGGTGCGGGCTGTGCAGGACGTGCGCGTTCGTCCGGTAAAGGGCTCGCCACCCACCCCGGACGTCGTGCCGCGCCGCGATCCGGGCCAGCGTGTCGCCACGCCGGACGACGTAGGTGCCGCCGGAGGCCCTTGTCGTCCGGTTCGACGACACCGACCGCACACTGCCGCGGGACGCCGCCTTGAACGCGTTGCGCCGGCCGCAGTGCGGCCACGCTCCCAGTCCCTGACCGCGCAGCACCCGTTCGGCGATCTGGATCTGTTCGGACCTGGTGGCCCGGTTCGCGGTGCTCGCGTACCTCGTACCGCCGTAGGCCCGCCACGTGCTCCGGCTGAACTGCAGTCCCCCGTAGTAGCCGTTCCCGGTGTTGATGCTCCAGTTGCCCCCGGACTCGCATCGTGCGATGGCATCCCAGTTGATCGAGGCAGCCGCCGGTTCGGCGGGCCCGGCCAGGGCCACACTTCCGGCGAGGCTCGCGGCCATCAGGCCGACCGCGCGGTGGAGCTGCTGACGAATCTGAACCATGAGCTTTTCCTCCACGCCTACGAGGTCAGCTGTCGGGTTCGGGCAGAGGTGCCCGGCCGCCGTCGGCGGCTTCACCCCGAGGCGCCGTAGCGCCGAGGAACTCTTGGGTCCCCCGCTCCATGCCTGGGTTTCGTTGAACCGTGGCCGACGGCTGGACTCGGCGTTTCCGGCCACGGTGCCCGCCTTCTCGCGGGCTGCGACTTGCCGCGCTCCGAGGTAACGCGAGACGCGGCAATGGAGTTGTAAGTCACAAATTAGCGGCTTTGATCTTCCTTTGTGTGGATATTGCGCTGGTTTCGGCGCGGCGCACCGGGTTCCCAACCCTCCACCGAGGGTGCACAATCGGCAGCCATGAGCGAGCTCGCGAGCGAATCATCCGGCACGGACGATCAACCGCAGGAATTTGACGTGATCGTTTACGGCGCCTCGGGTTTCGTCGGCGCGCTCGTGGCGCGGCACCTCACCGGACACGCGCCGGAGGGCACCCGGATCGCATTGGCCGGTCGATCCGCGGAGAAACTCGAGCGTCTGGGACTGAACCTGCCCGTCGTGATCGCCGACGCGGACGACGAGCAGGCGCTGACCACGATGGCCGCCCGCACCCGCGTGGTGGTGACCACCGTCGGGCCGTACGCGAAGTACGGCAAGCTGCTGGCCCGCGTCTGCGCCGAAACCGGCACCGACTACGTGGACCTCACCGGTGAGGTGCTCTTCGCACGGGACAGCATCGACGAGAACCATGAGACCGCCCGGCGCACCGGAGCCCGGATCGTGCACTCCTGCGGCTTCGACTCGATTCCGTCCGACATCGGAGTGCACGTCCTGCATGCGCAGGTGGCGGCGGACGGCGAAGGCGAACTCACCGACACCACACTGGTCGTCACCCACCTGCGCGGCGGTTTCAGCGGCGGCACCATCGACTCGATGCGCCACCAGGTCGACGTGATGAAGAAGGACTCCCGGCTGCGGCGGATCGGTGCCAGCCCGTACTCGCTCAGCCCCGACCGCGGGTCCGAGCCGGACCTCGGCCGCCAGCCGGACATGCCCAGCATGCCGGCCTCGGATGTGGACCCCGGTCTCCGCGGCCACCTCGCGCCGTTCGTGATGGCGTCCTACAACACCCGGGTCGTCCGGCGCAGCAACGCGCTGCGCGGCTGGGCGTACGGCCGCCGGTTCCGCTATCGCGAGGTGATGCGGGTCAAGAACGCGTTCGCCGCCGCGGCCCTCAAGACCGCACTGAGCGCCCTGGTCGTCGGCTTCGCGGTGCCGCCGCTGCGGTTCGTCCTGGATCGTGTCCTGCCGGCACCGGGCGCCGGGCCGAGCGAGGACGTCCAGCGCAACGGACACTTCACCATGGACATCGTCACGACGACGACAACCGGGGCACGCTACCGGGCGCGGGTCAAGGCCAAGGGCGATCCGGGGTACGCCGCGACGGCCGTCATGCTCGGCGAATCCGCTCTGGCGCTGGTGTTCGACCGCGATCGGCTGCCGAAGATCGGCGGTGGCGTGCTCACTCCGGCGACCGGCATCGGCGACGCACTCGTCGACCGGCTGCGCGCCGCCGGACTGGAGATCACCGCCCAGCGGATCTAGCCCGGGCCACCACGTGGAAGACGTGCCAATGCTTCGGGCCGCTGAACGCGGCGCCGGGCCCAGTGCTCGTCCGCGCCCATCGGTGCCGACATGGTGCGATTTTGCCGCCCGAAAGGGTGTCCGTGATCCGACCGGTTGACGGTAAGGAATCGTGCAGGCTTTCCGGCCGGTCGCCACTAGCACCAAAGCCGGTCTTACCGGCACGATTGGAAAGGTGACCATCAGCCCGCTGCCCTACCCGCTGAGGCTGGCGGGCCCCGGCGTCGTGCTGCGGGAATGGCGTGGGGAAGATCTCGACGACCTGGTCGCGCTGCTCGACGAGCCGGACATCGCCCGCTGGACGCTGATGCCCTCCCCGTTCGACGTCGAGGCGGGGCTCGCCTATCTGCGGCGTGCCCATCAGGGCCGCATCGGCGGCAGCCGCATCCAACTGGCGATCACCGCGGACGGTGGCCGGCCGCTCGGCGAGGTGCTGCTCTTCAACGTCCGTTCCGGGCTGCCCGAGGCCGAGCTGGGCTACCTGGTCGGCCGGCCCTTTCGTCGCCGGGGTCTGGCGTCGGCCGCGCTGTCGCTGCTCACCGGGTACGCCTTCGACACGCTCCGGCTGCGACGGCTGCTGCTGCGGATCGACCGGGGTAACTCGGCGAGCACTTCGGTGGCCCGCCGGTGCGGTTACCGTCCGGCCGCCGAGCCGCCCATCGAGCAGGACGGGCCGTACGGGCCGGCCACCCTGGACACCTGGGAACACCTGGAAAGCCGGTCCGACCCGCAGGATGATCGCCGCAAAAACGTCGCCTCCCGGCGGTACGGTCGGCGGTGACCACGGAGGGAGTGCCGATGATCGACGTGGATCGCGCACGCGTGATGGCGTACCGGATCGCCGCACAGGGCCTGGCCGACCGCTCCGGCGACCGCCCCGGTGACCTGCCCCTGCTCGACCTCGGCGTGCAGGAGTACACCCCCGACTCGACGCGGGTCGCGCTGGCCGCCCGCACCACCGCCGAACCGGACGACGACCGTCTGGTCACCGTCTGGGCCGCGCGTGGTGCGCCGCACCTGCACCGCCGCTCCGACCTCGCCGATCTGACCGGGCAGCTGTGGCCGGTCAGCGACGACGACGCGGCGGCCCGGATCAGGAGCGCCCAGATCCCCGACGCTGCCCGGCTCGGTGTCCGGGCCTTCACCGCGACCGCCGAGGCGTTCCGCGAGGTCCTCACCGGGCCCATCCCGCGCGGTGCGGCGAGCACCGAGGTCAGCCGGCGGGTGCCGGCCGAGCTGACGTACGACTGCAGGTCCTGCGGGGCCCGTCACGTGGCCGGGAACGTGTGGCAGCACGCCGGTCTGGCCGGTGGTGTGGAGGTGCTCTCCCGCGGGAAGGACGCGGCCATCGGCCCGCTGCCCGATCCACCGCCGATCCCGGCCGCCAACCGTGGCGTCGACCGGCTGATCGGGACATACCTGCGTTTCCTCGGGCCGGCCGGTCCGGCCGAGGTGGCGAAATACCTGGGCAGCACCACCACGGTGATCAAAACGGTGTGGCCGGCCGAGGGCCTCACCGAGGTCCGGGTGGACGGCCGTCGCGCCTGGCTGCCCGACACGGCCGTCGATCTGCTCGAGTCGGCGCCGGCGCCACGCGGGGTGCGCTGGCTGCCGGCGATGGACCCGCTGCTGCAGGCCCGGGACCGGGACCTGCTGGTGCCGGACCGGGAACGGCAGAAGGCGGTGTGGCGGATTCTCGGCAATCCGGGGGTGCTGCTCGTCGACGGCGAGATCAACGGGGTGTGGCGGGCGAAGATGTCCGGGCGTAAACGGGTCGACCTCACGGTGACCGCGTTCGAGAAGATGACGGCGGCCCGGCTCGAGCAGGAGGCCGCTCAGGTCGCCCGTGCACGGGGCGTCCCGGAGGCGAGGGTGATCCACGAATGACCGTGATCGGGTTCCTGCACACGGCCGAGGTGCACGTCGCGACGTTCCGGACCCTGTTCGCCGAGCTGGCGCCGCCGGGACTGCACGATCTCCACCTGGTGGACGAGAAACTGCTCGCCGACGCCCGTCGAACCGGATCGGCGCCGGACCTGGCGAAGCGGCTGGAGGAACTGGTCGCCGCGGGAGCGGACCTGATCGTGTGCACCTGCTCGACGATCGGCGCCGACGCCGAGGCGATGTCCGGCGACGTGCCGGTGCTGCGTCTCGACCGTCCGATGGCCGAGGCCGCAGTCGCGGCGGGCGACCGGATCGCCGTCGTCGCCACCGTCGAGTCCACTCTGGAGCCGACCCTCGATCTGCTGCGGCAGACCGCCGGGCGGCCCGTGACGCTGATCCGGTCGCCTTGCCTCGCGGCCTGGCGGCACTTCGAGGCCGATGACCTGACCGCGTACCACGAGGAGATCGCCGGACACGTCCGGATGATCGCCGCGGACACCGACGTGATCGTGTTCGCCCAGGCCAGCATGGCCGGGGCGGCAGCACTGCTGCCCGGGATCCCGGTTCTGACCAGCCCGCGGGCCGCCGTCGCGGAGGCGGTGCGGAAGGGCCGCGGCATGGCCGCACGGCCGGAAACTTTCTGAGATCGCGAGCAACCTTTTACCGTCCGGCGGCCACATATGCGATGTCCCCCCGACTCGTATAGGTGGTCGCATGTCAATCCCCTCACACCGTCGCCCCGCTTCCCGCAGCCGCCGCAAGGCACTGGCGGCCGGGCTCGCCTCCGCGGCGGTCCTGGCCGGCGCGGGTCTGCTCGGCTTCGGCCAGCCGTGGGCGAACGCGGCCGCGAACGTCAGCTTCGACACCGGCACCGGCCTGACGTTCAAGATCAACGGCACCAACGGCAACATGACCTCGCTGAAGCACAACGGCACCGAGCTCGCCGCGTCCGGGCAGGCCGCCGGCCAGTTCCAGTCCGGCTGGTCGTCCGCGACCGTGACCAGCAAGACGTTCAACAGCGGCAGTTCGATCCTGGTGAGCGTGGCGAACACGTCGATCGGCGTGACCCAGTACTACTTCGCCCGCAGAGGCGACAACACGGTCTACCTGGCCACGAGCATCACCAAGGCGCTCAACCCCGGCGAGGCCCGTTTCATCTCCCGGCTCAAGCCGTCGGTGCTGACCAACTCGCCGGCCGCGGCCAGGACCGGCGGTCTCACCACCACGGTCGAGGGCTCGGACGTCTTCGCGAACTCCGCCGGCCGGACGGCGTCGAAGTTCTACAGCTCGCAGCGGCTCGTCGCGCAGAAGCCGTTCGGCGCCAGTGGCACCGGGCACGGCGCGTTCATCCTGCCCGCGTACACCGACATGTCCTCGGGTGGCCCGTTCTTCCGGGACATCGAGGTCAACGACACCGGCAGCGCGGTCAACATCACGCACTACATGTTCAGCGGGCACCAGCAGACCGAGGCGCTGCGACTGGGGCTGCACGGGCCGTACGCGCTGGCCCTCACCGACGGCCAGGCGCCCACCGCTCGCAGCATGGACTTCCTGGCGTCGTTCATTCCCGGGATGCTCTCCAACGCGCAGCGTGGCGGGGTCAGCGGCACCGCGTCCGGCACGTGGAACGGGCTGCGGGCCACCGTGGCCCTGGCCGGCCCGAACGGTCAGTACTGGGGGCAGGTGAAGAGCGGGCAGTTCGTGATCGGCCACGTCAAGCCGGGCACCTACACCGCCACCCTGTACGCCGGTGAGCTTGCCGTCGGCGCCCCGAAGACGATCACCGTGACGGCCGGCGCGACCACGTCGCTGAGCATGACCGGCAGCGTGCCCGCCGCGGGCAAGCTCTTCCAGCTGGGCACCTTCGACGGCACCCCCGCGGGCTTCCTGAACGCCGACAAGATCGAGACGATGCACCCGTCGGACAGCCGGATGTCGGCGTGGAAAGCGAGCTCCTACAGCGTCGCGAACGGTGCCGCGAAGTTCCCGATGGCCGAGTTCAAGTCGGTCAACTCACCGGCCGCGCTCAGCTTCGATCTGACCTCGGTTCCGGCGAACGGCGTCAAGCTGCGCATCGCCACCACCTCCAACTTCGCCGGTGGCCGCCCCGCCGTCGCGATCGGCGGCTACACCTCGCCGGCCTCGGCGTCACCCACCCCGGCGAACCTCAACTCGCGTGGCGTCACCCGCGGCACGTGGCGCGGCAACAACACCACGTACACCTTCACGATCCCGGCGAGTGCCCTCAAGGCCGGCGCCAACACCCTGTCGATCTCGGTGGTGAGCGGGAGCAGCGGCGAGACGTTCCTCAGCCCGAACTTCGTCTTCGACGCACTGGCCCTCGACCCCGCCTGATCGGCTCCGGACCGGCCGTGCCGTCCCGCCAGGCAGCACGGCCGGTCCGGTACCCCCGGCTGGACACCACCGCTGCCTCAGCGCGGCTGAGACAGCGGTGATTTCCAGCCGCAAAAGGCGGGCCGGTCACCATGACCGGTCCGCCTTTCTCAACCCCGATGTCGTAGGCCCGGAGCACTCACTTCGTGTAGGTGAAGTACGTCCAGGCGCCGTAGGTGCTGGCGTTCAGGTTGTCGCCGCTGCCGCTCCAGATGTACTCGGACCGGACCCGCCACTTCGTACCCGCCTTGTAGGTTCCGGCGAACCGCACGTACGAGTGCCCGTACCGGTCCAGCGGAAAGTACCCGGCGAGGTAGTTCTTCCACTTGCCGCCCGTGTGACGCTGGATGACGGTGCGCTGCCAGCGGCCCGCGTGCCGGGTCATGGTGACGTTGAAGTGCGGGTCCTTCGTGGTCCGGAAGTGGTAGTACTTCACCGCCCCGATCTTCTTGGTCCTGTAGTGGTTGCGGATCCCGAGCAACACGCTGACCTTGGTGTAGAGCCGTGACCGCACCGATCGCGCCGCGTACTCCCGGTCACCGGTGAACGTGGCGGTGATGGTGGTGTTGTACTGCAGGCGCAGGCTGGCGCTGACCTTTCCGGCGCTGTTCACGGTGGCCCGCTTGAGCAGCCAGCGGGTGTACGGGTCCTCGGCCCAGATCTCGACGACCCGGTTCGAGTACGTCTTGCCGAGCGTCGCGGTCACCGTCGCCGTCGCGTTGTGGGCGTGGGTGGTTCCGTGCTTGTCGAGGGTCAAGGCCGGCGTGAACTGGGTGAGTGCCACCCGGGCGGTCTTCGCCAGACTCCCGCCGTAGCTGACGGTGTAGATCCAGATGCCCAGTTTCGGTGGCGTGTCGGTGAAGGTGTACGCGCCGAAGCTGTCGATGACCGGCGATCCGATCACGGGCGGCTCGCTGCCGGTATCCCATTCTTCCCGGCGGGTGACTCTCAGCGTGTGCCCGACCGGCAGGCTCTTCGCCGTTCCGGAGAGCGTCACCGGGCGACCGTTGACGACCGAGGTGGGCACGGTCACGGTGATCGCCGCGTCTCCCGGGATCGTGACCATGCTGGGCTCGGGCGTCGGCGAGGTGGGAGCCGGGCGCGTCACCGTCTCGAGGTAGTACTTGTTCCTGCCCGATTCGTATCCGCGGGTTACCGCGAGAACGCGCTCGGCACCGGGCTGCCAGACGAGACCTCCGCCGCTCAGCGAGTGGGCAAGGCTTTCCGACCATTGGAATGCCTGGCCGCTCGGGTCGTACACCGAGACGGCGTAGCCGGCCGCCGTCACCAGCCGGCCATCGGCGGCGATGTCGATGTGCTCCTCGTACGGCCTGGGGCTCACCACGGTGACCTTGCCGTCAGCGAGCCGGACGCGACTGAGCCCCATCCCACCGACGCGGAACGCGGACGTGCCGTCCGCCGTGAACGCCACATCGGCGACCTCCAGGCGGTGCCCGGACTCCCGGAGAAGCGCCAGCGGAATTCCGGTGGAGACGTCCAACGTCCGGATGTTGTTGGGAACCGAACCGGCCGGGCGATCGGGTTTGACGACGAGAACCGACGAGTTGGAGAACACGTTCGGCGGACCCGTGTAGAACGATTCGTCGGCGGACGGTTCGTACAGGCGCACGTTTCCTTCGGCATCGACGGACCCGATGTTGCCGGTATTGGCGGTGGCGCCCTTGTCGTACCCGAACCAGAGGCGATCACCGGCGACCGTCACGTCCTCCGGGAAGACGTTCTCGCCCAATGGATAGCGGGCGGTCTCGGCGAGGGTGTCCGTCGCGAAGGCGACGATCGCCGCGGCCCCGTCCACCGCCGCGTAGAGGGTGTTCGAGTCCGTGGAGAGCGCGAGGCCACGCACACCGGGCAGGTCCGCCCGCCGGGCGACTTCCTCACCGGTGTAACCGGTTGCCACGATCGCCCCGGCGGTCGGGTCACTCAGAAAGAGACGCTCGTGCACACCGTCGGCGACGACGTCGCCCAGCGCCGAGAGGCCGAGAGCCTGGCTCCCGGCCGAAGCCGATCCGGTGGAGACGGTGAAGGCCAGCGCGGTGGAACCGGCGAGAACCGTGGCCGCGAGGGCGGCCCGGGAGAGACGCATGAAGACCCCGTGTTGATCGACGCGAATGTCGGTTCGCGCAGATTACCGACCCGGATGACCGAGAATGATCATCCGATTGGCCAGTTCGTGTCGGGATCGTTGCTACGTCACCGACCCGACGCTCAGAGGTCGAACTCGCCGTCGTTCACGCCGCCGGTGAAGGCGTCCCACTCGGCGCGGGTGAAGAACAGGATCGTGTCCGGGTCGTTGGAGTTGCGCATGGCGGCACCGCCGTCGGGCAGGCGGGCGATCTCCACGTATTCGCCGCCCGGCTCACCCGACCGCAACCACTCGGCGGCCCCGGCATCGAACGTGTCGGCGTAGGTCTTCTCGCTCATGTTCCCCAATAAACCGCAGCCTCCCCGGGTCCGGGGAGGCCACATCCAGGTGACGTCTCGTTCAGGCACCTCGGGGGTACGGCCCTCCGGCCGTACCCCCGATGCTTTGACCTGGTCTTTTACTTGCTGATGTAGAGGTACTGGTACGGCGTGTATGTCGTGTAGTTGACGTTGTCGCCGGAGGTGCCGTAGCGGTACGCCGCCCGCACCCGGAACTTGTAGCCGGCCCAGCCCCTGGTGTCCATCGGGATGATGCTGCGGCCGTACCTGTCCTGGGCGACGTAGGCGCTGCCCCAGCCCTGCCACTTGCCCCGGTAGTAGACGTCGACCCGCACGTACGCGGCGCGGTTCGGGTACTTCGGCAGCGTCACCGTGAAGACCGGCTGGGTCTTCTTCTTGTAGTACCGGTAGGTGGTCTTGCCGATCTTGGCGGTCCTGTAGTACTTGGCCAGCTTCAGGCCGGCCGGCACCTTGGTGTACACGGTCGCGGTGACGGTGCGGGGCGCCATCCGGCTGTCACCGGTGAAGACCGCCTGGACCGCGGTGTTCCGGTACACCTTCACGGACGTGTACAGGTAACCCCTGCCGTCGACCGTGGCCTTCTTCAGCAGGCGCCGGCCCTGGTCGCCACCCCACGGGTCGGCGTAGACCTCCACCACCCGGTTCTTGTACGTGACGCCCAGGTAGGCGGAGAAGTGGGCGGTCGCGCCGTAGTTGTAGACCCGGCCGTTGTTGTTCAGGCCCAGCGACGGCGTGGACCGTGCGACCTCGACGGCGTGGCTCGCGCTGACGCCCGAGCGGGTCTCGTCACCGGCGTAGGAGACCCGGTACGTGGCCCGGCCACCCGACTGCGGTGTGTCGGTGAACGAGAAGTTGCCCGATGCGTCGGTCGTACGGCCGGCGAGCGCGACACCGGCCGGGGACTCCGCGTCGGTGCGGGTGATGGTCAGCGGTGTGCCGGCCGGCAGGGCGAGCGACGACTTCAGGGTGCCGCTCACGGTGATCGCCTTGGCCCGTGCCGACGACAACGGGCCGGTCAGGGTCAGCGTGGGCTGCGACTTCCGCGGTTCGTCGAAGACCCGGAGGGTGTAGACGCCTGCGGAGTTCGAGGAGATCGCGAAGAGGCGACCGCCACCGGGCTCCCAGGCGAGGGCGTTCTCGGCGAGCAGATCGCCGCCGCTGTCCTTGCCGGAGTTGCCGAACTCGTAGTCCCGGACCGCGGTGCTCGTTCCGGCCGGGAAGACGAAGACGTCCGGGTCGTACCAGCCCATGGTGCCGGCCGCCACCGCGCCGTCGGCGGCGATGTCGACCGAGGTGGATCCCCCGTCGGTCGGCAGGGTCCGCACCAGGTCCAGGTCGGAGGTGCGCCGGATCTTGATGTGCTGGTCGCTGTAGACGACGGTGGCCAGGAACTCGCCGTCCGGCGTCAGCGCGATGTCCTGCTTCTGGCCGTGGTCGTTGAAGTCGATCCGGGCGAGCTGCTTCAACGTGCCGTCGGACACGTCGAATACGACGTCCTGCTCCTCGTTGGAGATCGCGATCCGAGTGGGGTCCGCGGCCGCGGACGTCAGGCGGGGCGGCGCGTCGTCCGAGGAATCCCAGTTCTCGTCACCCAGCGCGAGGGCGACCGCCGGGGTGTCCCCGGTCACGTCGAGCGAGCCGATGTTCTCCTTGGACGGATACCAGTACGGGTCCTCGGCCGGCTTCTCGCTGTAGCTGAACCAGATCTTGCCGCCACCCGAGGTCAGACGGCGCGGCTGGATGGTGTCGCCGACCGGGTACTCGGCGGTGACGTCCAGGGTCTCCGGGTCGAGCGCCACGATCTTGCGCTGCTCGGGGACCGTCGCGTAGAGACGGGCGGCGTCGCGGGTCAGGATGAGGTCGGAGACGCCGGGCAGCGCGTACTTGTCGATCGCCGAGCCGTCGTATCCGAGGGCCATCACACCGTTGATCCGGTCGCTGAAGAACAGGCGCTCACGGGTGCCGTCGGCGATCAGATTATCGGCGGCGTTGATGGGCAGGGTCCTGGTCGAGTCGGCCGACGCCGGCGAGGCGGCGAGCACGACCGAGCCCAGGACCGCGGCCGCCGAGACGGCCGCGATCGTCTTTCGCATGTGGACCCTTCTCGCTACTTGCTGATGTAGAAGTACTGGTACGGCGTGTAGGTGGTGTAGTTGACGCTGTCGCCGGAGCCGCCCTTGCGGTACGCGCCACGCACCCGGAACTTGTAACCGGCCGAGCCGGAGCTTTCCATGCGGATGAAGGAGCGGCCGTATTTGTCCTGGCCGACGTAGGCGTCACCGAAGGCCCGCCACTTGCCCCGGTAGTGGACGTCGACCCGCAGGTACGCGGTCCGGTACGGGTACTTCGGCATCGTCACGGTGAAGACCGGGTCGGCCTTCTTCTTGTAGTACCGGTAGGTCGTACCGCCGATCTTGCCGGTCTTGTAGTACTTGTTCAGCTTCAGCGCGACCTTCGTTTTCGCGTGGACGGTGGCCGTCACGACGCGGTTCGCGTACTGGGCGTCGCCGGTGAACACGGCCTGGACCGACGTGTTGCGGTACAGCTTCAGGGATGTGTAGACGTAGCCCTTGCTGTTGACCGTGGCCCGCTTCAGCAGCCGCCGCGGCTGGTCACCGCCGTACGGATCGGCCCAGACCTCGACGACCCGGTTCTTGTACGTCTTGCCGAGGTACGCGGAGAAGTACGCGGTCGCGCCGTAGTTGTAGACCTTGCCGTTGTTGTTCAGCGCCAGCGACGTGGTGGCCCGGGAGACCTCGACGGCCTTGGAGGCACTCACCGCGGAGTGGGTGGCGTCGCCGGCGTAGCTGACCTTGTAGGTGACCCGGCCGCCGACGGCCGGGGTGTCGGTGAACGAGAACTTGCCCGCCGCGTCGACCGTGCGGGTGCCGAGCAAGCGGCCGGCCGGCGACTCGATGTCGGTCCGGGTGACGGTGACCGGGGTACCGGCGGGCAGCGGCACCGACGCGTTCAGGGTGCCGCTGATGGTCAGCGCCTTCGCGCGGGGCGCGGAGGCGGGACCGGTCAGGGTCAGCGTGGGCCGGTTGCTCCGCGGCTGGTCGAAGGTCCGCAGGGTGTACCGGTCGTAGTAGGAGTCGCCCGCGATGCCGAAGACCCGGGTGCCACCCGGTTCCCAGGCCACCGCCTCGTAGAAGAAGCCGTCGCCGCCGTAGAAGTCACCGCCGCCGGACAGCTCGTACTGACGGACCGGAGCGCCGGTCCCGGGGGCGAAGATGTTCAGCTCCGGCCCGGCCCAGCCGTCGCCCGCGCCGGCCACGGTCCCGTCCTCGGCCACGTCGACGGCGATTGCGCCGGTCGGAACCGAGAGCGACTGCACCACGCTCTGGTCGGACACCTTGCGTACGACGACGCCGGCGTTGTTCTCGGCCGCCAGGAAGCGTTCGCCGTCCGGTGTGACCGCCAGGTCGAACGGCCGTTCCCAGCTGGCGACCCGGGACAGCGGCTCGACCGTGCCGTCACTGATGTCGAACGTGGCGTGCTCGCGGTCCCCGATCGCGACCAGCTTGCCACCGGCGGCGGCAAGCCGGGGCGCTTCGTACCAGTTACCGCCGCCGAGTGCCAGGGTGACGACCGGCCCCTCGGCGGTGAGCTCGAGCGTGCCGATCTCGCCCTTCATGACGGACTCGTCGTAGCCGAACCAGATCTTGCCGCCGGCGATCGTCAGGAAGCCCGGCTCGACGGCATCACCGAGCTTGTACTCGGCGATGAGCTCGAGCGTCGCCGGGTTGATCGCGACGATCTTGCGGGCGGCCGGCACCGCCGCGTAGAGGGCGGACGAATCCGGTTCGAGCGTGAGGTCGGTGAGAGCGGGCAGGGAGTATTTGCCGAGCAGGGCGCCGTCGTAGCCGAGGGCCACGATCTCGCCGCTGGTCCGGTCGTTGAAGAAGAGACGCTTGTTGACGCCGTCGGCGAGGAGGTCGGTCGCCGACTTGACGGAGAGCGGGACGGTCGAGTCGGCGCGGGCCGGCGAGGCGCCGGACACGAGCACGACCGAACCGAGCATCGCGGCCGCGGTGGCGGCCGCCAATCTGGTGCGCATGGGATCGTTCCCCCGTTTGACTGCGATCTCCCGTGAATGCATGGAGATGCTTCATATCGATCTAGGCAGATGACTGCACCGGCAGCCTAAAGGGAAAAGTAAGAAAGTTGATCAACCGAAAGGATGAGCCGCACCGGGAACGTCGCAACGTCGACGGCGCGACGTGAAAGGGCCGGCCCCATGGAGCCGGCCCTCGTCTCAGCAGGGGTTAATGTCGTCCTTGCAGACGAGCACGTCGGTGCCCGTCACGCCGCTCACCGCCACCGCGAAAACCAGAGGTCATCTTGAATGGCAACGGGTAGCTGGGAGATTCCTGGGTATGCGGGATCCACATCACGCATATGGAGGTGTGTCCATGGTGCAAGCTGCCCCGGCCTCCGGTTCGGAGAGTTCGGGAACCATCCGTAGTCTCATCCCGGCACGTATCGACCGGCTCAGCTGGTCGCCGTTCCACACCCGCATCGTCATGGCCCTGGGTACCGCCTGGGTCCTCGACGGACTCGAGATCACCGTGGCCAGTGCGGTCGGGCCGGTACTGGCCGAGCAGGAGACACTGGCGCTGAGTTCCACCCAGGTAGGGCTGATCGCCACCGTCTACCTGCTCGGCGAGGTCTTCGGAGCGCTGTTCTTCGGCCGGCTGTCCGATGCGCTGGGCCGCCGGAACCTCTTCATCGTCACCCTGGCCGTCTATCTGGGCGGCAACGCGCTCACCGCACTGACCTGGGGCAACGGACCGGCCGCACTGGTCTTCCTGTACCTCACGAGATTCATAGCGGGAGCCGGGATCGGTGGCGAGTACGCCGCGATCAACTCGGCGATCGACGAGATGATGCCGGCGAAATATCGCGGCCGCGTGGACATCGGGGTGAACGGAACCTACTGGGGTGGCGCCATCATCGGCACGCTCGGTACGTACATCCTGCTCAACAATGTGGAGCTCGACTGGGCGTGGCGGATCGCCTTCCTGCTCGGCCCGATCATCGGTGTGGCGATCTGGGGTCTGCGGCGGCACCTGCCGGAGAGCCCGCGCTGGCTGGTCATGCACGGCCGGGAGGCGGAGGCCGAGGAGAACATCGCCCGGATCGAGCGGGCCGCCGAGGCTTCCGGCCAGACGCTGGAGCCGCTCGACGACTCGAAGGCGATCGAGATCCGGCCCACGAAGCCGCACGGTTACCTGTCGCTGCTGAAGGTGCTGTTCCGGCTCTATCCCGCCCGGTCGACGCTCGGTGCGACCCTCATGATCACGCAGTCGTTCCTGTACAACGCGATCTTCTTCACCTACACGCTGGTGCTCACCAAGTTCTTCGGCGTGGATGAGAAGGCGGCGCCGCTGTACCTGGTGGCGTTCGCGGTCGGCAACCTGATCGGGCCGCTCACCATCGGCCGGCTCTTCGACACGGTCGGCCGGCGCAAGATGATCTCCGGCACGTACCTGCTCTCCGGTGCCCTGCTGGCGATCACCGCGGTGCTCTTCCACCAGGGCGCGCTGAACGCGATCACCCAGACGATCGCGTGGAGCGTGATCTTCTTCTTCGCCTCGGCGGGTGCCAGCTCGGCATACCTGACGGTCAGCGAGATCTTCCCGCTGGAGATCCGGGCCCAGGCGATCGCGGTGTTCTTCGCGATCGCCCAGTGCTTCGGTGCGATCGGGCCGGTCTTCTACGGCTGGCTGATCGGCGAGGGCGAGGACCCGGGCAGGCTCTTCATCGGGTTCCTGATCGGCGCCGCCGTGATGGCGATCGGCGGCATCGTCGAGTGGCTCATCGGCATCGACGCGGAGGGCAAGTCGCTGGAGGACGTGGCCACGCCGCTGTCCGCGGTGACGAACCGGCCGCGCGCGACCGGCTGAACCGCGGCCTGAGCGCCGGCCTCTCAGACGAGGCCGGCGCTGCCGGCCACCGCGGCCGCCTCGGTGCGGCTGGAGACATGCATCTTGCGCAGCAGGGCGGCGGTCAGGCGCTTCACCGTACGGTCGGAGACGTGCAGCAGCCCGGCGATCTCGCTGGTCGACGAGCCGGTCGCGATCAGGCGCAGCAACCGGCGGTCGTTGTCGTCGAGCTGGGCCGCCGCGGTGTGGGCGAGCTGCGGTCCGGGCCGGTCCACCAGCGAGGCGAGCAGCGGTACGGGCACGACCGCCCAGCCCTCCAGAGCGGCGAGCAGCGGTGGGACCGCCTCCTCGCCGCGCGGCAGGACGCCGGACGCCCCGGCACGCAATGCATCGAGCACGGCCGCCGGGTCTCCGTCGGCCATGGCCAGGACCCGGGCTTGCGGCGCCATGGACCGCGACGCCGAGATCGCCGCGACCCCGGCGGGCGGCGCCAGATCGACCAGGACCACATCGGGTACGGGCTCACGCAGCAGCCCCGCCACATCGGAGCCGTCGTCCGTTCCGGCGACGGCGGCCCGGCCCCCGGTCGCCTCGGGGATGCGTTGCTCCAGGCCGCGCACCAGGGGAGCGTGGCCGGACACTACGACGATTTTGATCCCGTTGCGCATGGCCCCCGGATGCCCCACCTGCGGCGAATCATGCCTCGGGTCCGGAAGCTCAGCGGTCCCGGAAAATCACAGTGGGCGCGGGTGGGCCGCCACGAACTCGGCAAGGTACTCGTCGAGCCGCTTCTCGGGGTGCCAGCCCAGGCTGTTGGCCTTGGTGGTGTCGGCCTGGCCGCGGACCCGCTCACCACGCCGCTCCGGGACCAGCACGAACTCGGTGCCGAACATCTCGGCCACCTTGGCCAGCGGCCACTCGCAGCCGGTGCCGAGCAGGTAACCGTCACCCGACCCGTCCCGGGCGACCAGCACCAGGCCACGGACGATATCGTCGATGTGGGTGAAGTCGCGGGTCTGGGTGCCGGGCGAAACCACGGTCAGCGGCTCGCCGGCGAGGTACTGCCGCTCGAAGATGCCGATCACGGTGGCGTACTTGCCGTGGGTGATCTGACCGGGACCGTAGACGTTGTAGAAGTACGCGATGGCGTAGTCCAGGCCGTACCAGTTCGAGTAGTTCTTGATGTACTCGATGTTCTTGGCCTTGGTCCACGCATACGGGTTGAGGTTCTCGTCCTCACCGTCGTTGCCGAATTTCGAGCTGGAGCCGGCATAGATCAGTTTCGCGCCTTGCCCGGCCGTGAACTTGACCACCTCCTTGGTGCCGAGGAGGTTGAAGTCCCACGTCAGGTCGTGATCCTCGAACGACTGCGGAATACGCGAGTACTCACCGAGGTGGAAGACGAGCTCGGGCCCCGGGAGACCGCGATCCGCCCAGATCTTGGCGATGTCGGTGGTCGACCCGTCGATGTAGGTGACGCGCGGGTCGTGGACGTGGTTCTCCGGGGTACCGGTGAAGTAGTTGTCCAGCGAGACCACGGCGGCGTCCGGGAAGTCGTTCAGGAGCGACCGGATCAAGGCACTACCGACGAATCCGGCACCACCGGTGACCAACAGGGTTCGACTCAACGTACTTCCCATCTTCCGGTCCACGCAGCGCCGACCAGGCTACCCAAGCCCCGCTCCCGGAAACCAACCGCGCGTACCCTATTACCCGCAGCGGCCGTGACGACACTCTGTGGTCGCCACGGCCGGGTGAAAGCGGCTCAGATCACCACTCGGACGGGGCCGGTGGCGGGACGACCGGCGGGCGGTCGTCGCAGGTGATCACGTTCGGGACGTACGGCCCGAGCCAGCCGCCGTCGTTGCCGCCGAGGTCGGTGAGCCCGAACTCGGAGCCGGTGGCGGGGAAGCCGAAGCGACCGCAGTTGTTCACACCGGCCGCACCGACGTTGCGGGCGTCGACGTTCTTAAAGGACGCGGAGCCGCCGGCGCGGGCGCTCAGGACGCTGGTACCCGTACCGTCGACCCTGATGTCGGAGAACCTGATCGCGTCGATCGAGTAGAGGTCCTTCACGCCCCACTCGGAGACCAGCATGATCGCGTTGTAGGTGCTGTCCAGGTAGTGGTCGCCGCTGACGCGGATGTCCGAGTCGAAGCTGCCCTGCAGGGCGTAGAACCAGATCGCGCCGAGGCCGATCCGCCAGTTCAGCTCGAAAGTGCCGGACCGCGCCGTGGTGTTGTTCGTGAACCGCAGGAACCCGGTGAACGGCTCGGCGGAGAAGCGCGTGCCGGCGTGCAGGGCGCTGCCCTCCCGCACCGGGTCGGCGACCAGGTTGTTCGACACCGTGGTGTCGCGGCCGCCGTAGATCGCGATGCCGTTGGCCAGGGTCGGCGACTGCACCGTGTTGCGGTCGAAGGTGTTGCCGGCGTTGGTGGTCCTCTCCGCCCACATGGCCAGCGCGTCGTCGCCGGTGTTGCGGACGAAGTTGTTGCGGGCCACCGAGTTCACGACCCCGGTGTGGAAGTTGAGCCCGTCCGCGATCTGGTCCACGATGATGTTGTTCGTGACCCTCGTGTTCGACATCGGGCCGTCGAACCAGAGACCGACCTTGGTGTGCTGGATGTACAGCCCGTCGATCGTCGAGTCGCTCATCGCCCCGCCGACCCCGTTGACCTGGTCGGTGTCGATCCGCTCGCGTACGTCGCCCTGGATCGCGAACCCGGACAGGTGCACGTTGCGGCTACCGCCCTCGGCGGCACTCCTGCCGTAGAACCCGACGCCGGTGTGCACCGAGCCGTCCGGGGCCGGCTCGTCGAGAGCGACCTCACGGCCCTTGATGATCGTGTACCAGTTGCCGGCGCCGGTGATCGTCACGTCGTCGACGACGATGTGCCGGTTCACCTGGAAGACGCCCGGCGGCAGATAGACCTTGCGATCGATCTTCCTGGCGTACGCGATCGCACGCTCGATGGCCGGCGCGGAATCCCGCCGCCCGGTCGGGTCGGCGCCGAAGAGCAGCGGATTGACGCCGGTCAGATCGACCTTCGGCAGGCCGACGAGTTCCGAGTCGAGCAGGTCGATGGTGGTGGGCACGTTCCGGGCGGTGAGCCGGACCTTGTCGCCGGCCCGGTACGTGCGCCCCAGCAACAGCCGCTGCTCGTCGTAGAAGTGCGCCGGCCGGAACGGCTTGGTGATCACCGGGGCCGGGGTCGTGGCGGCCGGCACGCACTGGCACTCGGTGATCCACCAGTCCGGGTGGAGCAGGTCGGCCTGCGGGT
Source organism: Actinoplanes sp. NPDC023801 (assembly GCF_040639655.1). NCBI lineage: Bacteria > Bacillati > Actinomycetota > Actinomycetes > Micromonosporales > Micromonosporaceae > Actinoplanes > Actinoplanes sp. NPDC023801. The sequence goes on from NZ_JBFAAI010000008.1 coordinate 277,323, forward strand.
CGTTGCTGAACTGGTACTGGTTGTAGAGCCACGAGTACTGCGAGGTCAGCGTCATGGTGCGGGTGCCGTGCCTGGTACCGACGGTCAGCGGCGCGGTGATCCCGCCACCGTTCGGCGCGTCCGGGATGCTGTACCGCACGGTGATCGCGTTGGCCGCCCGGGGCAGGGTGAACTCCACCCATTCGCCCGGGTCGAGAGTGACCGCGGACCGGCCGGACGCTTCGGCGGGCAGCGTGTAGGCGGTGCGGTCCGGTCCGATCACGGTTCCGTTGGTGGCGGCGTTCTCGGCCTCCTGCTCCAGGAAGGCGACGGTCGCGCCGCGGCCGGCGGACAGGACCGGGTCCAGGGCGGCCCGGGTGACCCTGGTGGCCGTGGGAGCGGCCTCGGCGGCGTACGGGATGCCGGTGGCGCCGAGCACCACGCCGAGAAGAAGGACGGACCAGCGCGGTGGAACGCCGGTCCGCCTCTCGTCAGAGGACATCGAAGGCTCTTTTCGTCGAGGAAGGTGAGCCGACGATAGATGCAGGGAGATCTAACTCACAATGCTTCGTTCATCTATTTCGTTGATCTGCCGAGTTTTTGCAAGACGCCGCAAGATGACAGCGTGAGACGGTCCTGATGCGGCGCACGGTCTCAGAACTCAGCGGGCGGCACATTGAACGGCGTGATGACGTGCACCGCCGACGGGTGTGACCGGATCGGGCCGGGCAGCACGCCCTGGGCCCGCAGGATCGCCCGGCAGGCGTGCCGTACGTCGGCGCGCAGATCCTGGTGCAGCACCGCGGAGATCCGGTGCTCGCGCAGCAGGGTGGCGTTCTCCCGGTCCAGGCCGTGCGCCACGAAGGCGTCGTAGTTGCGGCGCTCGGCCGCGAAGGCGGCGACCACGGCCGCGTTCCCGCTGGTCCCGGCAGAGTAGACGGCACGGATCGAGGGGTTCGCGGCGAGGACCGTCCGTAACGGGCCGGTGTCCGAGCTGTCCACGGTGAGGAGACGCCGGGACGGCAGGACCGAGCGGAAGCCCTCCGCACGCTCGCCCCGCCCGTTGATCAGCAGCACGTCACCGGCCCGGTCCGCGAGCAGCCGCTCGACCAGGTACGCGGCCGTCGCCCCGGAGTCGAAGCCGTCCACCCCGACGTGCGCGATGCGTTTGCCGGCCGGCAGATCGTGATTGAGGGTGACCACCGGGACGCTCAGCCGGGCCATCGCGTCGGCCACCCCGGGCGCGGGCGGGGCCAGCAGGATCAGCCCGCGCGAGCGGGACCGGCCGATCCGCTCGAGCGCCGCGGCCGGCTCGTCGGTCGGATGCACCCGGGTGCGGACCGCCACCGGGGCGAACTCCGGGGTCTCGGCCTCGCACGCGACCCGGACCGCGGCACTGAACCGCCGGGAGGTGCGCAGCACCACGTCGATGACGAACGGGCGGCCGGACTGCGCCTGCTCCTGCCGGTCCAGATCGGCGATCGCCTGGTGAACCGCGCGGACGGTGCTTTCCCGTACCCCTCCGCGGTGGTGCAGCACACGATCAACGGTGGCCTGGCTCAGCCCGGCACGCGTGGCTATCTCCCGGATCCGGTACGGGTGCTTCACGCCGTACAGAATGATGGTTTTGTGACGTTCTATGGAAGGTTCTTGATGTTTTCTCGCCCCTTCGCGTGACCCCTCGAACCCACGCTAGGCTGCCCGCGTGCGCGTGTTCTCCCGCAAAATGGACAACGTCGTCGAGGTCTACGACACCGACATCGACGACACCGGGCTCGAGCTGGTACGAACGTTCGCCGTCCCACCCCGGAGCACCTTCAAGGAGCCCGGCAGCGAGGGTCACGCGGTCACCCGGTCCCGTGACCGGCTGATCTATGCGACCGACACCGCCGTGCTGCGCGTCGACCCGGACGGCCGGGAGGAGTGGCGTTTCGACCTCGGCGCGCGCGGCCCCGGTTGCGGCGTCTCGTACACCGATGTCGAGCTGTCCGCCGACGACTCGCTGGTCTGGGTCTACGCGCCGAACGCGATGGCCGACCGCGGCCGCGAGGACGAGTGGATCGTGCTTGACGCCGTCACCGGCGAACTGCGCGACCGGCACGTGCTGCCGACCGTGGGGCACGGCGGTGACCAGTACCCGCTGTCCGACGGCCGGATGCTGCTGGAGGTCGGCGAGGGGCAGGACGGCATCCAGATCTATCTGGGTACGCCCGCCGCGGCCCCGCACGACTACGGCTGGGGCGACCGTTCGCTGCACGGCGTCTCGCCGGACGGGACCCGGTTCGTCACCGTGGGCCACGACGCCGAGGACCTGGCCGTGCACGCGTTCCCCGGGGGCGAGGTGCTGTTCCGCTGCACGCTGGCGGATTTCGGCTTCGACGAGGACGCGGACGGCGTGTCCCTCGAGTGGAGTCCCGGGTTCCTGGACGACGACACTGTCGTCGCGGTCGTCTACGGGGCCTACGGGGAGGAGGACGACACCGATTGGTGGCGGCATCTCCGCGTCGACGCTCACACCGGGCGGCTCCTCGGCGAGATCGAGATAACAACCGTCAGCCAATACGACATGGAAGTACTCGGTGACGGAACGTATGTGATTACGGACACCGACGGAACACTCCGGCGGATGTGATCTTGTCTCGGGCGCGTTAAAGTGGTTCCCGGTCCTACCGAGAGGCGCTGCAACGGACTTCGCTGTCGATGAACAGCGGTCCGCCACGCTCGGCCGGGCTTCTTGACGCAAGGGCGCCTCCTGAGAGGGAGGAGCCCTCTTTCCATGAGCGACAAACTTCGATCCGTCAACGGTCTCGACTTCGCGGTCGCCGACCTGTCGCTGGCCGAGGCCGGCCGCCACCAGCTCCGTCTCGCCGAGCACGAGATGCCCGGCCTGATGTCGCTGCGCACGGAGTTCGGCGACAGCAAGCCGCTGCGGGGTGCCCGGATCGCCGGCTCGCTGCACATGACCGTGCAGACCGCCGTCCTGATCGAGACCCTGGTCGCGCTCGGTGCCGAGGTCCGCTGGGTGTCCTGCAACATCTTCTCCACCCAGGACGAGGCGGCCGCCGCGGTCGTCGTCGGCCCGAACGGGACGGTCGACGCCCCCGCCGGTGTGCCGGTCTTCGCCTGGAAGGGCGAGACGCTCGAGGAGTACTGGTGGGCCACCATGCGCCTGTTCGACTTCGGCGACGGCGCCGGCCCGAACATGATCCTCGACGACGGTGGTGACGCCACCCTGCTGGTGCACAAGGGTGTCGAGTTCGAGGCGGCCGGCGCGGTGCCGCAGACCACCGAGAACGACAACCATGAGTACTCGATCATCCTGGAGACGCTGCGCGGCAGCCTCGCCTCGGACAAGCAGCGCTTCACCAAGATCGCTGCCGAGATCAAGGGTGTCACCGAGGAGACCACCACCGGCGTGGCCCGGCTCTACAAGCTCGCCAAGGAGGGCACGCTGCTCTTCCCGGCGATCAACGTCAACGACGCGGTCACCAAGAGCAAGTTCGACAACAAGTACGGCATCCGGCACTCGCTGGTCGACGGTCTCAACCGCGCGACCGACGTGATGCTCGGCGGCAAGCTGGCCGTGGTCTGCGGTTACGGCGACGTCGGCAAGGGCTCGGCGGAGACGCTGCGCGGCCAGGGTGCCCGCGTCGTCGTCACCGAGGTCGACCCGATCTGCGCTCTGCAGGCGGCGATGGACGGCATGCAGGTCGTCCGGATCGAGGACGTGGTCGGTGAGGCGGACCTCTTCATCACCACGACCGGCGGCACCGACATCATCACCGTCGAGCACCTGTCGGCGATGAAGCACAACGCGATCGTCGGCAACGTCGGTCACTTCGACGACGAGATCGACATGGCCGGGCTGGCCAAGGTCCCGGGCATCGAGAAGGTCGAGATCAAGCCGCAGGTGCACGAGTGGCGCTTCCCGGACGGTCACTCGGTGATCGTCCTGTCCGAGGGCCGCCTCATGAACCTCGGCAACGCGACCGGTCACCCGAGCTTCGTGATGTCGAACTCGTTCACCAACCAGGTGATGGCCCAGATCGAGCTCTGGACCAAGCCCGGCGAGTACGAGAAGCAGGTCTACGTCCTGCCGAAGCACCTGGACGAGAAGGTGGCCCGGCTGCACCTGGACGCGCTCGGCGTCCGCCTCACCACCCTCACCAAGAAGCAGGCCGAGTACCTGGGCGTCGACATCGAGGGCCCGTACAAGCCGGAGCACTACCGCTACTGATCATCGAGGAACTCCTCGAGCGCGGAGTTGACGTCGAGGGGCCGCTCCATGTTCGGCATGTGGGCGGTTCCCTCCACCGGTGGCAACCGGCACCGCGGATCCCTTCCGAGACGCGCTCGACCATCGTGAGATGGTCGGGCGCGTCGCGCGTTCCGTACCACGCCGGCGCCGGTACACCCATCTCATGCAGCCGTTCCCGGGCACCACCGTTCGAGCAAGCCATCGGATTGTCCGGCTTGTCCAACTTATAATGCGTTCATGCATTTTCGTCACAAGATTTTTACGTTGAGTGTCGCCGCCCTGACGCTCCTTCCGGCCGGCGCCGCGACCGCCGCACCCGCGCTGCCCGCGGGCACCCACCACGCCGTCGTGGCGGCCCGCCCGGCCAGCCCGGAGGCCGCCTTCCTGATCGCTGCGCATCAGGGCAACCTGGCCCAGATCGCAGCCGGCAGACTGGCCGCCGGCAAGAGTCCGGATCGAACTGTCCGCAAGCTCGGCAAGCGGTTCGCCTCGTACCACAAGAAGCTGGATGCCCAGGTCAAGCAGGCTGCCGGCATGCTCAGCGTCCGCCTGCCCCAGGAACCGAACTCGGAGCAGTCAGCCCTTCTGGCGCGGTACCGGTCCGCGACCGCCGCCGAATTCGATGCCCTGTACGTCGAGACTCAGCTCGCCGCGTACGAGCACGCCGCCAAGCTCGCCCGCCTGATCCTCAAGGTCAGCACCGACCCGGTGATCGTGAAACTCGTCGGGACGGCCCGCCCGGTGATCGAGAAGAACCGTGCCGCACTGACCGCAGCCCGCGACGAACTGGCCGGAAAGCAGCAGCGACAATGATCGAATGACACCCGAGACGATCCTGCTGTTCGCGTTGGGGGCAGTCGCGGTGATCATCGTGGTCCACTGGGTCACGGAGAAAACCGGCCTCCCCGCCGCTGTGCTACTGACGCTGACCGGCATCGCCTACTCCTACCTGCCAGGGGAAAACCTGCGCCTGGAGGAGGAGATCATCCTGATGTTCGTCCTCCCCCCGCTGCTCTACAACGCGGCGCTCGACTCGTCTCTGCTCGACATCCGGCGCAACATGCGGACCGTCATCAGCCTCTCGGTGGTGCTGGTGCTGATCACCGCCCTGCTGCTCGGCTTCGGCTTCTCGTACTGGGTGACCGGGGCGACGCTCGCCACCGGCATCGCCCTGGGCGCGGCGGTCGCCCCGCCGGACCCGGTCGCGGCGCTCGCCGTCGGGCGCAAGGCCGGGCTGCCCGGCAAACTGATCACTCTCATCCAGGGTGAGGGCCTGCTCAACGACGCGACCGCGCTGACCCTGCTCACCGTGGCGATCGCCGCTCAGCGCGACGGTGACTTCTCGTACGACAACGCGGTCGGCAAGTTCGTCATCTCCGCGGCCGGCGGTGTGCTCATCGGTGTGGTGACCGCCTACGTCGTGCGGTTCCTGAAGCCGCTGCGGTCCGACCCGCTGAGCGCCAACGCGCTGTCGATCATCACGCCGCTCGCCGCCTTCGCGATCGCCGAGCACAACCACCGTTTCTCCGGTGTGCTCGCGGTGGTGGTCGCCGGCCTGATCATCGGCCACGACACCCCGCGCTACACCACCGGTGCCAGCCGTCTGCAGACCGCAGCCGTCTGGCGGCTGATCGACTTCCTTCTGGAGGGCGCGGTCTTCCTGCTGATCGGCATGCAGGTCAAGGAGATCATCAGGGGTCTGCGCGACTACCCGTTGAGCCAGGTCGTCGTCGCGGTGGCCGTCACCCTGGGTGTGGTGCTGCTGGTCCGCCCGTTCTGGCTCGTCGTCACCCAGCTGCTGCCGCGTCAGCTGCACCTGCGCCTGGGCGGCCAGCAGGACGACGACATGGAGGTCACGGACGGCCGGACCCGGCAGGAGCCGCTGTCCGGCCGGGAGGTCACCGCGCTGAGCTGGGCCGGCACCCGCGGCGTGATCACGCTGGCGGCGGTCTTCATCATCCCGGACAACTTCCCGAACCACGATCTGATGGTCTTCTGCGCCCTGATGGTCGTGCTGGTCACCCTGGTCGGCCAGGGCCTCACCTTCGCGCCGCTGGTCCGCTGGCTGGGCCTGCGCGCCGACAAGAAGGACCTGGCCCGGCTCCGCAACGAGGCCCGCTCGGCCGCTGTGAAGGCCGCCCTGCACCGGCTCGACGACATCCAGGAGGAGCAGCACGACCACGTCGAGGACGAGGCGATCGAGACGATGCGCAAGCAGCTCGAGGTCCGCCTGGACCGGTACCGGCGGCGACTCGACCTGCTGGAACAGGTCGGATCGCACGAGGTGCCGCAGTCGCCCCAGTACGAGGCGGCCCTGATGGTCCGCCAGGCCGTCATCGACGCCGAACGCGAGGAGCTGCTGCGCTGGCGCGACGCGGGCCGCCTCGCCGACGACAGCCTGCGGGTCCTCAACCGCGAGCTGGACCACGAGGAACTGGTCCTGCCGAAACGGCCGAAGGACTAACCCGGGACGTCCCGGCGGCGCAGGGCGAGCAGTCCGGCGCCGCCGAGGGCGGCCGCGATCAAGGTCAGATTCATCAGCGGTACGGCCGTGAAGCCGGCTCCCGGCAGCTGCGGCACGTGGGTGAACGGCGACAGGTCGAGCACCCACTGATCGAACCCGAGCAACGGCCCGGCCAGCATGAGCAGCAGCACTACGGCAATGCCGGCCCAGGCGCCCGCCGCCGCCCTCGGGACCACTCCGATCAGCAGCATCGCCAGCCCGGCCAGCACCCACACCGCGGGCAGCTGCACGAGCGCCACCTCGACCATCAGTACGACGTCGCCGTGCACCAGTCCGGTCATCAGCCCTTCGGCGAGCAGGGCCGCAGCGGGTCCGGCCAGCACGAACAGCAGGTGGCCGGCGGCCCAGGCGATCCGGCTGACGTCGGTGCTGAGAATCGCCTCGGCGTGCCCGGCCTGTTCCTCGTCACGGATCCGCAGCGCGGCCTGCACCGCGTAGCAGGCGGACAGCACCCCGCAGATCGGCGCGACGGTCCCGAAGTAGCCGTCCAGCACCCCGTCCGACCCGCCGATCCGGGCGAACATCTCGCCCACCCCGGCCGAGTCCTCGGCGAGTGCCACCACGCTGGAGGCCACCGCGCCGAAGATCAGGCCCAGCGCGGCGAACCCGGCGACCCACCCGAACAGCAGGCCACGGTGCAGCCGCCAGGCGAGCGCCACCGGTGAGCGCAGCGACGGCGCCGCACCGGCCGGTCCCGGTCGTCCCGCGAGCAGGCCACCGCCGAGATCACGGCGGGTCAGCAGGTACGCCGAGAGGACCACGGTGACCAGGGTCGCAACGAACGTCAGCACCACCGGCCACCAGTCGTCCGCGCCGAACGGGAAGACCCGGTGCACCCAGCCGATCGGTGACAGCCAGGACAACCACGCGAGGCTGCCGTCCCCGGTCGCCGACATGTCCCCGGCGAGCCGCAGCACCCAGGTCGCACCGAGGATCAGCACCCCGATCGCCCGCGCCCCGCGAGCAGTGCCGCTGAGCTGCGCCGCGACCGCGCCGACGCCGGCGAACACCCAGGCACTGACGGCGAAGACCACACCGAGGGCCACCGAACCGCCGGTGGGCATCCCGTGCCCGATCAGGGTGACCGTCACGATCACGCCCATGACCAGGCCTGCCGCCACGGTTGCGAGCAGTGCCGCGGCCATCGGCGCGAACCGGCCGACCACGGTGGCCCGGATCAGCTCGGTGCGGCCGGCCTCCTCGTCGGCCCGGGTGTGCCGGATGACGGTGAGCAGCGCGGCCAGGCCGACCATGACGGGCACGAAGCCGCCGCGCCACACCACCAGTTCACCGATGCTGTCACCGTGCAGTGGGCCGTACAGGGCCACGAAACCGGCGTTGGCGGCGCTGATCCGGGCGTACTCGACGCGTTCCTGTGCGGTGGCGAACAGGGTGTCGAACCCGGACGCGTAGACGTAGGGCAGCAGGCCCAGCCCCAGCACCCAGAACGGCAGGACGAACCGGTCACGCCGCAGCACCAGCCGGAGCAGGCGCAACGTCCCGGTCATCGGGCCCGCTCCGATTCCCGGCTGTCCGCGTCGCGCGTGTAGTGCCGCAGGAACAGCTCCTCAAGCGACGGCGGCTGGCTGACCAGGCTGCGTACCCCCGCAGCGACAAGCGATTTCAGCGCCGGGTCGAGGGCGTCGGCGTCGACGTCGAAGGTGACCCGGCCGTCCTCGGTCGTCAGGTCGTGCACCCCGGCGAGGCCGGCCAGCCCGTTGACCGGCCCGGCCAGTTCGGCGCGGATCGTGGTGCGGGTCAGGTGCCGCAGATCGGCCAGGGTGCCGCTCTCCACCGATCGGCCGGCCCGGATGATGGTCAGCCGGTCGCAGAGCGCCTCGACCTCGGACAGGATGTGGCTGGACAACAGGACCGTACGATCGCCGCGTCTCTTCTCCTGAAGGATCACCTCCCGGAAGACCTCCTCCATCAGGGGGTCGAGCCCGGAGGTCGGTTCGTCGAGAATGAGCAGCTCCACATCGGAGGCGAGCGCCGCGACCAGCGCCACCTTCTGCCGGTTGCCCTTGGAGTAGGCCCGGCCCTTCTTGCGCGGATCGAGCTCGAACCGCTCGATCAGGTCGTCGCGGCGCTTGCGGTCGAGGCCACCTCGCAGGCGGCCGAGCAGGTCGATCACCTCGCCGCCGGTCAGATTGGGCCAGAACGTGACATCACCCGGCACGTACGCCAACCGGCGATGCAGTGCCGTGGCGTCGGCCCAGGGGTCCCCGCCGAGCAACCGCGCCGATCCGCCGTCGAGACGCATCAGCCCGAGCAGCACGCGGATGGTGGTCGTCTTGCCGGCCCCGTTCGGCCCGAGGAAGCCGTGCACCTCCCCGGTCCGGACCCGCAGGTCCAGCCCGTCCAGAGCAGTGACTGCCCCGAACCGTTTGATCAGTCCTCCGGCATCGATGGCATCCGCCATGGCCCCTTCTCTCCCGTTGATGAATCTCTGAGCCGATCCAGGGCTTTCATTCCCTGTTCGGCCTGCTCAGGAGTGAGAAGTGGCTGGCTGAAGATCTCCAGGCTGGCCCGGATCATCCGCACGTAACCGGGCAGCTCCCCGACGTCCTCGCCGAGCGCCGCGGTCAGCTGGTCACGCATCAGGAACATGCCCAACTTCATGGCGCCGAGGACCGCGACGAACGCGCGCGGGTCGTCGGTCTCCAGTTTCGTGCCGGCCAGCCAGCGTTCGCCGCCCTGCACCGCGGCGGCGAACATGGCCTGGCCGCGGGGTGAACCGTCCATCAGGGATCGGACCAGGTACTGCTGGAGGGCCATGGCGTCGGGGGCCAGCGCGCCACCGAGCGCCTGCGACTCGGTGAACGCCATCTGCAACTGGGTGATCCGGGCCAGCGCGAACTCGTCGCAGGCGTCGCGCAGGCCCTCCTTGGACCCGAAGTGGTGCCGGAGCAGGCCCGAGGAGACGCCGGCGGCCTGGGCGATGTCCCGGATCGTGGCGCCCGCGATGCCGCGCTCGGTGAAGAGCGCGATCGCGGCGTCCCGGATGCGGGCGCGGGCCGTAAGGTCGCTGTCACTACTCACACGTGTAGCGTACTACACGATCGTGTAGCGAACCATGTCCTTCTATCCCGCGTCGACCTATCCCGCGTTGACCGTCGCGGCCTTCACCCCGCTGGCGGACAGCTCCCACCGGGCCAGCAGATCGCTGTAGACCCCGGAGTCGATCAAACGCTGCAGGGCGTCGCGCAGGCAGTCGCGCAGCTTGTCGTTGTCCCGGTCCACCGCGATGCCGAAGAGGCCCGGCTCGTACTGCTGGTCCGAGGCGAGCTGGAAGAACGCGCTGGTCCGCTGATCGGTGGTGACGAACGCGGCGGGCGGGTAGTCCTGCAGCACCACGGCCACCCGGCCGCTCCGCAGCTCCACCAGGGCGTCCGCGTTCGTCGGCAGGCTGTGAATGGTCAGCCTCCGGTCACCGCACTGCTTGCGCAGGCGGATCAGCATCCCCTCGTGGTAGGTGCCCTTCTCGGTGGCGGCCGCCTGCCCGCAGATGTCCTGGAGATCGGCGATGCCACGGGGGTTGCCCCGCTGCACCAGGATCGACGTGCCGGTGGAGAAGTAGTTGACGAAGTCGACCTTCTTCCGCCGTTCGACGGTGTCGGTCATCGAGGAGAGCACGCCGTCATAGGTGCCGGCCTCCACCTCGTCCACGGCCGTGCTGAACGCGCCCACCACCATCTCGACCCGGATGCCGAGGACCTGACCGAGCGCCGCAGCCAGATCCGGCTCGAAACCGATGATCGTACGCCCGTCGGCGGCGAAGTACTCCATCGGCGCATAGCTCGCGTCCGTCACCAGGCGGATGAAGCCGCGCGCCTTGACGTCGTCGGGAAGCAGCGCGTGCAGCGCCTCGTCCCTGGTCACGGCGGCGACCTCGTCCAGCTGACCGGCCTCGGTGGTCATCGTCGCGCCGGAACAGCCGGCCGTTCCGAGGACGGCGGCAATGCCGAGGACAGCGATACCACGACGTACAAGCCTCATCGAATAGCCCCTTCTGAATCAGTCACGGGTACGAAAAAGTCCGGCGAAACCTGGGGCCACGGGACCGGACGCCCGATCAGATAGCCCTGCGCCTCGTCACAGCCGGCGTCGATCAGCCAGCGGTACACCTCGGGCGTCTCCACACCCTCGGCCGTGACCCGGCTGCCCAGACCGTGCGCCAGCTCGATCACCGACCGGACGATGGCCCGGCTCTGCGGGTCGTGCGCCAGGTCCTTGACGAACGCCCGATCGATCTTGATCTCCGCGGCCGGGAAGCCACGCAGGTGCGCGAGGCTCGTGTAACCGGCCCCGAAGTCGTCGACCGAGATGCCGACACCGAGAGCCGACAGCTCCGCGATCGCCCGGTGCACGGTGTCCGTGTCCCCGGCCAGAGCCGTCTCCGTCACCTCGAGCATCAACCACTGCGGTGCCGTGCGGTGCTCGGCCAGCAGTCCGGCGACCAGCGCCGGGAAACCCGGCACCTCCAGGTTGCGGGCCGACACGTTGACCGAGACGACCCACCGCTGCCCGGCGGCGGTCCAGCCGAGCTGGTCGGTCAGGGCCCGGCGCAGCACCCACTCGGTGAGCGGGACGATCAGCCCGGAATGCTCGGCGGCCGGCAGGAAGTCCCCCGGCGGCACCAGGCCACGCTCCGGATGCTGCCAGCGGACCAGCGCCTCGACGGCACGGACCGTGCCGTCGCTGACACCGACCTTGGGCTGGTAGTGCAGAACCAGTTCGTCGCGGTCCAGGGCGTGCCGCAGCTCGGCCTGCACGACCAGCCACTGGTGCGGCTGCGCGGCCTGCTCGCCGGAGTAGACGACGATGTCGACGGTGCCGCGCTTGCCCTGATACATCGCGGCGTCCGCACGCTGCTTCAGCTCCTCCATCTGATGGCCGTGCTCCGGATAGAGCGCGATGCCGAAACTCGCCTCGATGCTGAGCGGCACACCGTCCAGCACCATCTCCTCGGTGAGCCTGGCCCGGGCCTGCTCCAGCAGCGCCACCGCCTCGGCACGATCCCGGCCGGGCAACAGCAACGCGAACTCGTCACCGCCGAGCCGGGCCAGGATGTCGTCCGGGTCGAGCGCGCCCCGGAACCGGGCCGACACCTCCCGCAGCAGCTCGTCACCGGCGTGGTGGCCCAGGGTGTCGTTGACCTCCTTGAACCGGTTGAGGTCGACGAGAACCATGGCTCCGTGGCCGCCGTCACGGGCCGCCCTGTCCAGCCGTTCCTCCACCCACGTGCGGAACGCGGTCCGGTTCGGCAGGCCGGTGAGCGCGTCGTGCAGGGCATTGTGCCGCTGGTCGGCCGCGTACCGGCGCAACGAGCGGGTGGTCAACCAGGCCAGCATGGCCAGCAGTACATAGAGGACGGCGAGTCCGCCGCCGATGCTCCACCAGGTGTGCGCGATCTGCTGCTCGAGCCGATCGGCGATCTTCTGGTACGGCAGATACACCTCGACCACGCCCACCGACTGCCCGGTCGCGCCCGCGAACATCGGCTGCATCACCCGGATCGTCTGGGTGCGGCCGGTGATCACCCGGGCGCGCGGCTCACCGTTCGCGGCGGCCTGGAAATCCGGATCCGAGATGGGTACGCCACTGCTGCTCGACCCGTCGTCGGAGAAGATCACCCGGCCACTGAACCCACGCAGGCGCAGGTGCTGCACCGACCCGTTGAAGACGGCCAGGCGGGTAGCCTCACGCATCCGGTCCTGCTGCTCGACGGTCAGACCGCGGCGGCTCAGATCATCTCCGCCGAGAGTGGGCGACTCGCCACTGTTCAGCGCCGGTGCGACAACCATCTGGGTGATGACGTCCGCCTGCGCCAGCCCTTGGGCACGCCCCTGCTCGGCCGCGTCCTTGGAATAGTCCTGCAGCACGAGCGCACCCAGAGCCACCACGGGTACGAGGCTCGCCGCCGCGAACGTCGCGAACAGGCGGGAGGTGCTCCGCACTCGCGGCCGGACCCGGCGTTTCCACATGTGGGCCTGATCGGTCGCAGGCGGCGACCGGTTGAGGAAATCAGCCCGCCGGCGGCGCGGCGGCGCCGGTCATGATGGCCACCGCGTCCGACATCGAGTGCGCAGCCGGGTCGATCACCGCGATCCGGCGGCCCAGCCGCTGAATGTGGATCCGGTCCGCGACCTCGAAGACGTGCGGCATGTTGTGGCTGATCAGGATGACCGGCAGGCCCCGGTCCCGGACGTCGCGGATCAGCTGGAGCACCCGGTTGCCCTCCTTGACGCCGAGCGCGGCGGTCGGCTCGTCGAGGATCACCACCTTGCTGCCGAAGGCGGCCGACCGGGCCACCGCGACAGCCTGACGCTGCCCACCGGAGAGCGACTCCACCGCCTGCCCGATGTTCTGCAAGGTGGCGACACCCAGCTCGCTCATGTGCCGGGTGGCCTCCTCCCGCATCCGCTTGCGATCAAGCATCCGCAGCACCGAACCGAGCGGGCCGGGCCGGCGCTGCTCCCGGCCCAGGAACAGGTTGTCGGCGATGTCCAGGCCGGGCGCCACCGCAAGCGTCTGGTAGACGGTTTCGATCCCGGCGGCCCGGGCGTCCATCGGATTACGGAAATGAACCGGCTTGCCGTCCAGCAGAATCTCACCGCTGTCCGGCACGACAGCGCCGGACAGGGCCTTGATCAGGCTGGACTTTCCGGCGCCGTTGTCACCGATCACCGCGAGGATCTCACCCGGTAGCAGTTCCAGGTCGCTGCCGTCGATCGCGACGACCCGGCCGTACCGCTTGGTCAGGCCTTTCGCTTGAAGAACCGGAGTGGTCACGCTGTTCCCCCTTTGTCGTGCCCTCCTGGCCCTTGCTTCGCTGCGGTGCAGTCGGTCACGACTTGACCTTTCTGATCCACTGGTCGATCGACACCGCGATCAGCACCAGCAGGCCGATCGCGAAGCCCTGCCAGACCACTTCGACGCCGGCCAGTTGCAGGCCGTTACGGAACACTCCGACGATCAGTGCGCCGATCAGGGTCCCGATCACCCCACCACGGCCGCCGAAGAGGCTGGTGCCGCCGAGCACGACCGCGGTGATCGAATCCAGGTTGTACTCGGTGCCGACGTTCGGGCTGGCCGAGGCGAGCCGGCCGATCAGGATCCACCCGGCGACCGCGTAGAGCAGACCCGCGGTGGTGTAGACCGAGAACAGCACCCGGCCCGTCCGGATGCCCGCCAGCCGGGCCGCCTCCGGGTCGTCCCCGGTCGCGTAGACGTGCTTGCCCCAAGCCGTCCAGCTCAGCGCGTACGCGAAGAACCCGAACAGCAGCAGCATGATGATCGAGCCGTAACTGAGCCGGAAGTCCCCGATCGGGATCGCGTCCCCGGTCCAGGTCATCAGCGCCGGCATGTCCGCGCCCCGGACCGTCTCGCTGTTGCTGACCACCGCGTTCAGGGAGAAGAAGATGGTGAGGGTGCCCAGCGTGACGATGAACGGTGGCAGTTTGATCCGGGTCACGAGCATCCCGTTGAGCGCGCCCATCGCCGTACCGCAGGCGAAGCCGAGCAACAGCGCGAGCGGCGCCGGCACCCCGGCGTCGGTAGCGAAGAGCGCCATCAGGATCGAGGAGAACACCGCGATCGCCCCGGCGGACAGGTCGATCCCGGCCGTCAGGATGATCAGCGTCTGCCCGAGCGCGAGCGTCGCGATGACGGTGACCTGCAGCAGCACCAGCGACAGGTTGGCCGCCGAGAAGAACCGGCCGTTGACGATCGAGAACGCCACGATCGCCACGACGAGTACGGCGAGCGGCCCGAGAACCGGGTTGCCGTGCAACAGATGCTGAACACGCAGGCCGAACGAGTCGTGCCGTCGCGTCTCGAAGTCAGCGGTGGTGGTAGCCATCTCCGCACTCACCCCCAGCAGTTCTGCTTGCCCCACGCGGAGTCCTTCGCCTCCACGCCGGCCTGCGGTTGGTCGGTGATCAGTTGCACGCCGGTGTCGATGAAGTTCTTGCCGGCGGTGTTCTGCGGCTTGGCGCCGGTCTTCGCGTACTCCGCGATCGCCGCGACCCCGAGCTCGGCCATCTTGATCGGGAACTGCATCGAGGTCGCGCCGATCACCCCGTTCGCCACGTTGTCGACACCCGGGCACCCGCCGTCGACCGAGACGATGGTGACCTCGCGATCCCGGCCGGCCGCTTTCAGGGCCTCGTAGGCACCGGCCGCCGCGGGTTCGTTGATGGTGTAGACCAGGTTGATCGACGGGTCCTTCTGGAGCAGGTTCTCCATCGCGGTACGACCGCCCTCCTCGTTGCCGTCGGTGACGTCGTGCCCGGCGATCCGCGGATCGTTCTCGTCACCGATGCGCGCCTTGTCGCCGACGTCCACCCCGAACCCCTCCAGGAACCCCTGGTCACGCTGCACGTCGACGGAGACCTGGTTGGCGTTGAGGTCCAGCATGGCGATTCGCGCCTGTTTGCTCTCCGCCTCGAACTTCGCCTTCGCCCACTGACCGATCAGGCGGCCGGCCTCGTAGTTGTCGGTGGCGAAGGTGGCATCGGCGGCGTCGGCCGGCTCCACCGGGGTGTCCAGTGCGATGACGAGCATCCCGGCCTCGTGCGCCCGGTCGATGGCGGGCACGATCGCCTTGGAGTCGTTCGGGGTGATCAGGAAGCCCTTGGCGCCGAAGGAGATCAGGTTCTCGATCGCCAGCACCTGGGCCTCGTTGTCGCCGTCCACCCGCCCGGCGAACGTCTGCAGGTCGACCCCGGCGGTACCGGCCGAACCCTGCGCGCCCTTCTTCATGGTCACGAAGAAGGGGTTGGTGTCGGTCTTGGTGATCAGGCCTACAACGGGCTCGCCGGTGCCGCGATTGCACGCGGCACCGGCGAGGACCATGAGCACACATCCCGCTGCGGCAACGAACCTTCGCACGTCGCCTCCAAGGAGATCGAGGAATACCTCTGCCTTGGAGTAGACGCCCACCCCATCAGGGTGTCAACAGCGAGTTTCCATCAGGTTGCGGTAAGTGATCAGGGGAAGTTGACCACGTAGGACGGTACGGTCGCGGTTCCCTGCGCCGGGCCGCCCGTCGTGTTGACGACGTTGTCGATGACACCGTTGCCGCCCAGGGAGACGGTCAGCAGGTTGCGCAACCGGACCCCGGACTTGACCGGCACCTCGAAACCCCGGTCCGCGTGGATCGACGGGTTGACGTTGAAGTAGCAGTAGCTGCCCATCGCCCACGCCTCGTGCGTGTTCACCGAGTCGGCCACCTTGTACGCGGCGTACCCCTCCGCACCCGTCCGCCAGGCCGCCTGGGTCGGCGGGTCGTACGGCATCTCGTTCTGGAAGAAGTAGGTCCGGCCGCCGTTGCCGTTCCAGATCACCTGGTACTTCTGGTAGTGCTCGACGAACAGCCCGTACGCCGTGACGTCATTGCCGTTGACGATCAGACCGTGGTCGCCGATCGCCGTGTCCCAGTTGTAGGTTCCCGCGTTGCCGTGGTCGGCGCGCCAGGCCCAGATGTGGTCGATGATCACGTTGTTGCTGTTGACCAGCAGGCTGTTGGTGGCCTTGCCGGCGATGTAACCGCCGACCCGCAGGAACACGTCCTGCACCGACGACGGGTTGGCCGCATGGTTCGCCGACGACCCGGTCTGGCCCATCACCAGCAGGTTCGGTGACAGGGTCGTACCCGCGTCGAAGAGGATGCCGGCGACCTTCACACCGTCCACATCGGCCACCTGCATCGCGGTGACACCGTTCTCCGGGATGATCGTCGCGTAGCCGAGGCCGAGCACCACGGTGTTGGCCCGGTTCACGTTGATCGTCTGGTTGATCCGGTAGATGCCCGGCTGGAAGATCAGGTTGAGCCCCGAGGCGAGGGCCGCGTTGATCGTCGCGGCGCTGTCACCGGGCTTCGCCACGTAGAACTGGTTCAGCGGGATACTGGTGCCCGGGGTGTTGCCGTTCGCCCAGCTGACGCCGGTGCTGTTGGTCCGCAGGGCAGGCACGAAGACGGCGTAGTCGGATCCGGTGTGGTACAGGTACGGCTTCTCCCGTATGACCGGGGTGTTCGGGATGTTGGTGTACGGCGGGTTCGGGAAACTCGCACCCGACGGAGCACCCTGCACACCGACGAACGCCTGGTTCCACACCGCGTTGGTGTTCGAGGCGATCGCGCTGTTCCGGGTGAGCCACTGCTGCTGCGAGTACTGCCCCAGGGTGCCGCTGATCCGCGAGTCGGCGACGTATCCGCCGGAGGCCCAGCCGTACCCGTTCGGCGCCAGGTTCAGGTTGCCGTGGATGTCCATCCGCCGGAACGGCGCGGCCTGCGAGACGGCCCAGCGGTTGGTGCCGTTCACCGGGTAGACGGAGAGGTTCTCGGTGGAGCGCCAGAAATTCTGGGTGGCGTTGCCCTGGAACCAGCCGGCGTCCACGGTGATGTCACCGTTGATCCGCACGTCCTGCGGGTTCTGACCGAGACCGACCACCGAGGTGTAGAAGCCGACCTGGATGTTCAGGTTGTTGTACGTGCCGGGCCGGAACGCCAGCACGTAACGGCCGGTGCCGAACTGGGCCGTCTCCTGCTGCGCGAAGATCTGGTCGGCGCGGGCCTGGATGCTTGCCGACGACATCGACGGGTCGAAGACGACCACGTTGGCGCCGAGGCTGCCGCCGCCCGGAAGGACCGGGCCACCGGACTCGCCGAAGACCTTGAACTCGAACAGCGAGTACCCGTAGCCGGTGGTCCGCTGGGTGCCGTACATCCGCACGTACCGGCCGGTGCCACTGACCGTCAGCGACTGGTTCCCACCGGTGGACGTCGTCGTCGAGTAGACCGTGTTCCAGCTCGACGCGTTGTCGGAGACCTGGATCTGGAACGCCCTGGCCGCGGCGGTCTCCCAGTTCAGTTCGACCCGGCTGATGGCCTGCGAACTTCCCAGGTCCACCTGCAGCCACTGCGGGTCGGAGAAGGCCGACGACCACCGCGTGGCGGGGTTGCCGTCGACCGCCTCGGCCGCGGCATAGGCTCCGGCGGCCTCGGTGGAGGAGGCGGTTGCGGGCTTGCCCTGTGACAGCAGCACCTCGGCGGCGGAGGCGCTGGTCGACGTGACAGCGACTTGGCCGGCGGCGAGGACGGCGACGACGCCGCCTATCACGCCGCTCCGCCAGCGGGAGCGTCTCATGGGAACTCCTAGTGGGACGGGGGGAACCGGGAAGTTGGGAGAGCGCTCACCCGGACCCGACGCTAAGAGTCGTTACCAATCGATGTCCAGGATGTTGCGAGGTTCCGGAACCGGTACCGCCAAACCGTCAGGTTCTCCCGCCGATCACCACCGGTCAAGGCGTTCTCGCTGGTGGCAAGCTCGGCCATCGCTTCGGCCGGAGATTTACCGGTCCCGATAACCCTTTCCCCGGAACCGGTTCCGGCGCCGCCCGCGAGAACACCCAGGCGAACACTGAACGGACAATTAGGATCGTATGCATGCGGCTCGTCCTCATCAGCGACACCCACGTGCCCAAGCGCGCCCGTGACCTTCCGGCCCCCGTGTGGGCGGCGATCGACCAGGCCGACGTCGTCGTCCACGCCGGTGACTGGGTCGACGTCAGCCTGCTCGACAGGCTCGAAGCCCGCGCCGCGCGCCTCGTCGCCTGCTACGGCAACAACGACGGACCGGTGCTACGGGCCCGGCTGCCCGAGATCGCCCGCACCACCCTCGACGGGGTACGGCTCGCCGTGATCCACGAGACCGGTCAGGCCACCGGCCGGGAGAAACGGTGCGCGGCCATGTTCCCCGACACCGACGTACTCGTCTTCGGCCACTCCCACATTCCCTGGGACACCACCGCCCCGACCGGTCTGCGCCTGCTCAACCCGGGCTCACCCACCGACCGCCGGCGGCAGCCCGACCACACCTGGATGAGCGCCCACATCTCCGGCGGTGCCCTGCACGACGTCACCCTCCACCGGCTGCCACCCCGTACGCCGTGATCGCGTCTTCCGCGGGCGTCCTGACCGCTGCCGGTCCTCGCCGGCTGCCACCCCGTACGCCATGCTCGTCGGGTGATTTCGATCAGTGACCGTCTCGCCGACCTCGGGCGACGCCTGTCCCCCATCCTCGATGTCCCCGACAACGACGAGCTCGAGAACGTGCTGATCGCCGCCGGCTGGGAGCCGTCGACGCGGCGCAACGGGCATCGGACGTTCCAGCTCGACGGGATGCTGGCCGGCACCCGGGCGCACCACGGCGGCGCGGAGATCATCGTCGACATCCGTGACTTCGGTGACCCCCAGGACGTGGAGCGCGAAGAGTACGCGAACGGCGACCACGACACGGTCAGCGCCCAGCTGTACGAGGAGGCCCGGGCGCTGGCTGACAGCGTCGCCGGGGAACTCGCCCTCGACCCGGCGGGCCCGTTCGACCTGGATCCGCTCGAGGGTTGGCACTTCGACCCGCACCTGTTCCGGGCCGGACACTGGGTCGTCGCCGTCGCGGACGTACAGCAGGACTCCGACCTGCCGCTGATCGTGGAAGCCCACTTCGCGTGGGGCGCGGACCTCCCGGGCCGGCTCACCGGACTCGTCCCGCCCCCGGCCCGGCCGCCCTCGATTGATTGGGCCGCGATCACCCGGCCGCTGCCCGCCGACTACCGCTGGCTCGTCGACACCTACGGCCCCGGTCCGCTGGGCGGCTACCTCGATCTGATCGCCCCCGATCAGCTCCCCGCCTCCGAGCCCGGTCCGCTTCTCGCACCGGACCGCCTGACGATGGCCACCACCAGCGACGGCGCCACCGTCTCCTGGCTCATGCAGTCGACCCGCCCTTGGGAGACCGACCCGGACGAGGAGGTGAACAGCTGGAGCGTGATGCTGTCCCGGCCCGGCTACGAGCGCGAACACGACTGCGGCCTGCTGCGCTTCCTCGTGCTGGCGCTCACCGGAAAGCACGAACCCGCCGTGACCGGATGAGGGCCACGGCGGGTTCGTCGATGCTTACGGCCGGCTCCGGCCGGGTGCGGCCGGTCAGCCCAGGCTGACCGACGGGTACAGCGGGAACGGAGCGAGCAGCTCCGAAGCCTGCTTGCTGACCCGGTCCGCGAGAGCCGGGTCCAGGCTGAACTTCGCCTTCGAACCCTCGGCCGGGCTGGTGTTCGCCAGCACGGTGTGGATCAGCTCGGCGATCTGGTCCATCTCACCGACGCCGAGGCCACGGCTGGTCAGGGCGGGCGTGCCGACCCGGATGCCGGAGGTGTACCAGGCGCCGTTCGGGTCGTTCGGGATCGCGTTGCGGTTGGTCACGATGCCGCTGTCCAGCAGAGCCTGCTCGGCCTGGCGGCCGGTGATGCCGAACGGGTGCACGTCGAGCAGCACCAGGTGGTTGTCGGTGCCACCGGAGACCAGCTGCACACCACGCCGGCTCAGACCCTCGGCCAGCGCCTGGCTGTTCGTGACGATCTGCTGCGCGTAGGTCGAGAACTCCGGCCGGCGGGCCTCCGCGAACGCGATCGCCTTCGCCGCCATCACGTGGGGCAACGGGCCACCGAGCACCATCGGGCAGCCGCGGTCCACCTGGGAAGCAAGCTCCGGCTGGCAGAAGACGGCACCACCACGCGGGCCGCGCAGGCTCTTGTGGGTGGTCGTGGTGACGATGTGCGCATGCGGGATCGGGTTGTAGTCGCCGGTGAACACTCCACCCGCGACCAGACCGGCGAAGTGCGCCATGTCGACCATGAACGTCGCACCCACCTCGTCGGCGATCTCGCGCATCTTCGCGAAGTTCACCTTCCGCGGGTACGCCGAATAGCCACCCACGATCACCGCGGGCTTGAACTCCTTGGCACTGGCCCGCAGAGCCGCGTAGTCGATCTGACCGGTGGCCGGGTCCACCCCGTAGCTGCGCTGGTCGAACATCTTGCCGGAGATGTTCGGGCGGAACCCGTGGGTGAGGTGACCGCCGGCGTCCAGCGACATGCCGAGCAGCCGCTGGTTGCCGAACGCCTGCCGCAGCTCGGCCCACTCGGCGTCGGTGAGGTCGTTGATCTGCCGCTTCTCGAACTTCTTCAGGAACGGCACCTCGACCCGGTCGGCCAGGATGGCCCAGTAGGCGACCAGGTTGGCGTCGATACCGGAGTGCGGCTGGACATACGCGTACGGAGCGTCGAACAGCGCCTTGGCGTGCTCGACGGCGACCGACTCCACGATGTCGACGTTCTGGCAGCCGGCGTAGAACCGCCGGCCGATGGTGCCCTCCGCATACTTGTCGGAGAGCCAGTTACCCATGGCGAGCAGGACCGCCGGGGAAGCGTAGTTCTCACTCGCGATCAGCTTCAGCGACTCACGCTGGTCGGCTAGCTCCTGCGCGATCGCGTCGGCGATGCGCGGCTCGACGGAACGGACCACCTCGAGGGCGGAGCGGAAAGCGATGGACTCGGCGTTCAACTCTGACATGGGACCTCCCTATCACGTAGCGAAGAGGCCCAGGCGCACGGCAGGTCGTCGTCTCGACGGGGCCGCTCCACGATGGTCAGCCCATCCGAACGCGCCAGTCACGGCCCGGACCCAGCATACCGGCTCCCCGGATGTGCCGCTGCCGTCCCGTCCTCCACGGATGTGCCGCTGCCGTCACGCTCTCCGCGGATGTGCCGCTGCCGTCCAGTCCTCTGCACGCCCCCGTCACGGCACAGAACCCGACGGCAGCGGCCGTCCCGGTTGGTAACCCCGGTTGCGGCCGGCGCGCGATTTATGAAGCGACGCGGATTATTTCAGACGCAAAAAGATCACCAAATAGAGAAAGGCCCACCCCGTGTGGGGTGGGCCTTTCTTAACGTTGAGTCCGGCGGCGTCCTACTCTCCCACACCCTCCCGAGTGCAGTACCATCGGCGCTGGAGGGCTTAGCTACCGGGTTCGGAATGTAACCGGGCGTTTCCCCTCCGCTATGACCACCGAAACACCTTTCAGCAACAGCGAAGTAAACCAGCAACCCGTCAAAAAACCGGGGTGGTTGTTCGTTTGCTGTGAATCACACAGTGGACGCAAGCGCAATGTATAGGGTGGTTAAGCCCTCGGCCTATTAGTACCGGTCAACTCAACACGTTAC